>JBBKVK010000096.1:0-14010 GCA_037968395.1 Saprospiraceae bacterium
CATCATTAATCATACTCTGGCTTATATAATCCTTTCTCCATTTCGTCAAGTGCTCCCTCAAAATCAATAGCTATTTTCGGATCTCTTTTTATATTCAGAAAGACGTTCCCATAGAGCATCAATTTGCCAATCTTAAATACCAACTAAATACCCCACCTATTTCTTAATCGCCTCTACTTGAGCCTTCAATATTTCTAATTGCTGAGCTAGAGATTTTAATTGATTTAACTCTTGTCTGATATCTTGATTTTCATCTTTGAGTTTTTGATTTTCTAACGCTAACTCTTGAACTGCCTTAACTAGAGGAACCGTAAACTCGGCGTAGCGAATCGCATATGCTTCTGAATCATTATCTGGAGATAATACACCACTAAAATTAAAACCTACTTCAGTAGCTGCTTGCTCCACTTCTTGTGCTATAAAACCCGAAAACGTTGTTTCATTGATTTCGTATTTTTCTGGATAATCCGAATCTTCATGTCCATGAAAAGCATTGATCTTATCAAGGTCAAACTGATACGTTACAGGTCGAAGTTTTTTGATAAATTCAAGACCAACAATATCTTCTTTGACATTTCGCTTAAATCTACCGTCGCTAAGGTTGGACCAACCTACGTTGCCACCGATTCTAGTTACAGATCCATTACCGATCCGAACTCTGTTGCTTGCCGTAGCATCTGCACCAAATCCAATGGCGGTAGAGTTTGTAAAGTTTGCACATCCACCGCAGGCTAGATTACCTATAGCCGTATTTTGTGACCCCGTAGTAGTATTAATAAGGGTATTAAACCCAATTCCTACATTTGAGTTACCTGTGCTTATTTTTTCTAAAGCTGATCTTCCAACAGCAGTGTTTTCAGTACCCTCAGTATTGTCTAGCATAGCATATACCCCTATAGCAGTATTATCATTAGCAATCGTATTTCCATTTAGTGCTAGATAACCCAATGCTGTATTTGCATTTCCAATTGTATTGCTATACAACGCTTTGTAGCCGACGGCATGATTTAAGACTCCGTAATTAGAGTTTGATCCATCATTATTGTACAATGCCTCAAATCCAATGGCTACTAATCCGCTATTTACTTCATTGTTAAAAAGTGCCTTGGTACCAATCGCTACATTTTCTTTTCCAGAATTACTTTGAGCTAAAGCTGATCTTCCAATTGCTATATTATCACTTTGTGTTGAATTGTTTTCCAATGCAAAAGTCCCAATAGCGATATTGGCTTGTCCTGTCGTATTATTAGCCAGTGCAGACTTACCAAAAGCTTGATTGTTTGACCCTGAAGTATTGTCATTAAGTGCTAAATCTCCAAATGCTGAATTATGTTGACCCGTATTATTTGTTGTCAATGCTTTATATCCAACTGCAGTGTTAGAAAAACCATCCGTATTAGCATAGAGTACTCTGTGACCTATAGCAATGTTATAAAGTCCTTCATCATCAACTGATCCAACTCCGTTGTTAAATAGTGTAGAATCCCCAATGGCGATTAATTCAGATCTGCTGTTATTGTTTTTTAATGCCGTATAACCGATTGCTATGTTTGAGTTACTATTTGTTAAGTTTACTTGAGCCTGAAACCCAATAGCAATATTCCTTTTACCAGAATTGTTAAAATATAAAGATCCTTTACCGATGGCTGTATTGTGCTCTCCTGATATATTACTAAAAAGAGCATTGTAACCAATTGCAGTATTGGATGATCCCGTGTCATTGGAGTACAATGTATTTCTACCAAAAGCTACATTATCTGATCCTGATGTATTATTAAACATTGCTGCTTGACCTATGGCTGAATTGTTAGAGCCATCAATGTTAGCTACTAAAACATTTGCCCCTACAGCAGAATTATTGCTCCCATCCAAATTAGATATCATTGATTTATCTCCTAATGCAGTATTACTACTTCCTGAGGTATTAGCTGTCAAAGTTTTATACCCGAATGCAGAATTTGAATTGCCAGTGTTATTTGCAAACAATCCTCCATGACCAACAGCAATGTTATAAAGCCCTTCTTCACCAACTGATCCAACTCCGTTATTGAATAGCGTAGAATCTCCTATAGCGATTAATTCAGATCTGCTATTATTGTTTTTCAAAGCAGTGTAACCGATTGCAATGTTTGAATTATTATTAGTTGCGTTTACTTGAGCTTGAAACCCTATTGCAATATTCCTGCTGCCAGAATTATTAAAATATAAAGCTCCTTTACCTATAGCTGTATTGTGTTCACCAGATATATTACTATATAGTGCATTGTAACCCATCGCAGAATTTGATGATCCTGTATCATTGGAAAACAATGCATTTCGCCCAAATGCTAAATTGTCTGATCCTGAGGTATTAGAAAAAAGAGATAATTGACCAATTGCCGTATTAAAATCTCCAGTAGTAGTTTCATATGCAGCAAAACTTCCAATTGCCGTATTTCCAACTCCAGTGGTAAGGAACTCTAACGATCCTGTCCCAATAGCAACTGTATTGGAAGCGGCTGTAGCGCTTCTTAGCGAATTTACTCCTATGGATACATTTTGTGATCCTGTAGTATTTAATTCCATTGATCCCTCACCAATAGCAATGTTAAAATTTCCGGTCGTATTTTCAAAAAGAGCTCCAAAACCCAAAGCTGTATTATAGGACCCATAAGTGTTCTTAATCAAGGATTTCGATCCTAAACCTACATTATAGCTTCCATTATTGAGATATAAAGAAGAATCACCTATCGCCGCATTGTGATTACCTTCTTTATTATATGCCAAAGAATGATGTCCAAGAGCTATATTGCTACCTCCATTAATGTTAGATGCTAACGATGCATTTCCAACAGCAACATTTTTAAATCCAGATATATTATCAATCATTGCATTATACCCTATTGCTATATTTCTCGAACTCTGATTATTTTCCAATGCTGCCGTACCAATAGCAATAGTCGTAAATGCATTTGTACTCATTCTTGAAGCTGCAGTGCCGATGGCAATATTGTTGTTACTTGTGTTATGTTCTAAGCTAAAGTTTCCAAGTCCAATATTTTGAACCGGTGTTGCTGCAGAAGACATCGAAAGTCTACCTATTGCAATGCTATGGTTGTTTGTCCCTATATAATTAGCTCCTGCATCTTTTCCAATGAACATTGACTTACCAGGTGCCTCTAAATGAAATGTTTTAGTATCAAATGTCGCTATTGTATCTCCAGTGATCACATGTATTTTTGGATCTTGTGAAAACAGTATTGTCGTTGACAATAATAGAAAAACAAACGTTTGGAAAAATATTGATTTATACATAATTCAGAAGTTAAATTTTATAAATCAAAAATAATGCTTACTAATTTGCTCCTTTCATCCTTTAGAATGAAAATGTAGAAATATAGAGGTCACTTCTTTATAAAATATCAGCTATTTATTTCTCTTAATATTCGGAATAGCTGTGTTTTATTTTTTGCTTGAAGTTTAGAATAAATTCTACTGATATGAGATTTTACTGTATTTATAGATAAGAAGGCTTCTTGTGCTATTTCTCCATTGTCTTTGCCATCCCAAATGAATTGAATTATTCTGTATTCTGCATCAGAAATTCCATCTAAAAGATCATTATTTATAGTGTCACGTGAGGGTAGACCTTGCTTTAAATCATTAGAGTGTTTGGATAGCGCCATATGAATAACTGGAGCAATATCTTCATCTTTAAATGGCTTAACAATATAGCCATAAGGAAAAGTGGCTGAAGCATTTGCTAAGGTATCTTCATCAGTAAATGACGTCAAGTAAATAAATGGTATGTTGTATTTCTCATTTATAATTTTTGCAACTTCCACTCCGTTTTTACTGCCATCAATGTTTATATCCAAAATAACTAAATCAGGTCTATCCGCAAAAATAGACTTTAATGCAAGTTCAGAAGAATGTGTAATGTCAGATATTTCAAAACCCCTTTGTTCAAGATTGATGGCAATCTCTTGAGCTATAGCGGGTTCATCTTCTACAATTAATATTCTTTTCATGTCTGACTTTATGCTGACTTTTGTTGCATTGGAAAAGCGATCTCAAAATGAGTCCCATTACAGTTGTCAATGACAACCTCGCCCTCTAACTTTGCAGTAAAAGAACTCACTAAGTTCATACCCAAAGAAGATGACCGTTTTGGTAATACATTAAACTCCGTGCCTTTACCATTGTCACTAACTACCATATAAATCAAGTTATTTACTTGTTTAACAGAGACTTTTATTACTCCTTTTTCATCATTTTCAAAAGCATATTTAAGAGCATTTGATATCAACTCATTAAATATTAATCCCATCGTTATGACCGTATCCACATGCAACTCTAGTGATTGAATTTCTTGTTTCAGTTCTATTTTATCCTGATTTACCTTATAGGTTTGGAACAGATTTAATATCAAATTTTCAAAATAATCTTTTATGTTTACTTTTAAAATATCTTCACCTTGATATAGCTTTTGATGTAATAAGGACATTGATTGTACCCTTGTTTTACTAGTCATTATAGCCTCTTTTGCCTCTGGATTTTTCAAATATGCTTGCTGAAGGCCTAACAAAGAGGATATAACTTGTAGATTATTTTTTACTCGATGATGTATCTCCTTTAATAACAATTTATTTACATCAAGGGCTTTAGATAGTTGATTATTAGAATCAGATAGTTTTCGATTGGCTTTTTGAATCGATGTATAAGAATATCTTAATCCAATAAAAGCTAGTAAGGCTAAAACTAATAATGCAATATATAATCTATTTTCCATCTTTCCTTGAGATAATTCTAGCTCTTTTAACTGATTGTCTTTTTGTAAGCTTTTGATTGATAAAACTTTTTGTTCATTTTGGTATTTATTCTCTAGATCATAAAGTAAAGTCTTTTGATTTTCAATATTCTGATCTTTTGTAGATTGAATTAATTTACCCTGATAGTAAGCAACTTGCTTCCAATTTTTTTCAAACTCAAATAATTTTATCAATCCATCAAATGCCACAAATGCCCTATTTGGATTATTATTTTCTTCAGATATGGCTAATATCTTAAGTAACGGAGCTTTACTCTTAGCAAACTCACCAATACTTTGAGCATACCTGTATTGAGCATTGTAATAAGCACTCATTTTCGATTCGGGGACCTCAATATTTAGCTTTTTAGTTGCCAAATCTAAATAATCCTTAGCTGCTTTTACTTCGTCTGTTTCTGTTTTAATAATAGATAAATTTGAATAGACGTTTAATAGTTTTAAGTCCATTTTTTTATCCTGCAAATATTTTACAGCCGATAAGTAATATAATTCTGATTTTTCGAATTGTCTTTCTTTCATATAATAGGCCGCCCTCTTTAAGTCTAGAGTATTGGCAAGCATTGTATATCCATTTTCTTTAATGATATCATCTACCGGGAGTAAATATTCAAAAGCTTTATCCACATCATGCAAATAATAATACATTTGTGATATATTAAGATATATATTTCCGACTTTTAAGGGAGAGGCTACATATTCTTTATATTCAAGGGATTTTTGATATTCAGTTAAGGCTGAATAGTATTGTCCTTGTTTTTCATAGTATGCCCCTTTTACAATGTATAACTCTGATAAATTAGCCAAACTGTTGACTATCTCATGTTGTTCAAATGCTCTGTCAATATTGGCTAATGCTATATCATATTTGCCTAAAGCTGAGGCCTCAGTAGCAATAGCGGCATAGTTTTTTAAAGCCTCCTCAGGGTATGCTCTAAAATATTTCGATGCTTTTTGTATTAGATTAAAAGTTTGAACATTTTCCCCTTGCATTTTATGGATAGCACCAGAACTACTCAATGCCATAGCAATTACCAATGAGTCATCTATTCGTCTTCCAAAGCTTTCCATTTTTTGATATGCACCCAATACAGAATCGAGGCTTACTTTATAATATTGGCTAGCATAGTTTTGAAAAACTTTTACTCTTTTATAGCTATCATAATTTTCTGGATGCTCTACCAAGGTTGCCAATTCTTTTTCAATATCTGATTGAGCAGCTAATTGAAGATTGATTGATAATAGTATCAATATCACAAGAGAAACTTTCAGATATATCTTAATCATACTACAAATATAAAGAAAAGAATACAGGCAAAATTCATCCTTTAGTATGATTTTTTTATCGAAGTGATTGGCCATAAAATTAAAAAATTAACATATTTACATCGACAAATTAATTAAATAGTCGAACTTGATAAGGAATTTGTTAATTCTCAGACATTAAAAACTGATAAACTGAAAGGCCGACTATTTAATATTCTGACTCTTTAACCAAGAGTGGTAAGTACGAGCATTGGCTGCATGCTGAGCATTGGTCTTGGCAAATAGGTGTCCAGAGTCGTAGCCTGGCTTAGCACAGAAAAATATGTAATCATGTTGCTCATCTGTCAATACTGCATCGATGCTATTAATCGATGGCATATATATAGGACCTGGAGGTAACCCAAGATTCCTGTAAGTATTGTATGGTGAGTCCATCCCAAGGTGTTTGTTAAGTACTCTTCGCAATTCAAAATCTCCTGTTGCAAACACCACGGTAGGGTCTGCTTGGAGCATTATGCCTTGCCTAATTCTATTTAGATAAACTCCTGCTACCGTAGGTCTTTCTGATTTCATATTTGATTCCTTTTCGACTATGGAGGCAAGAGTGTAAACTTCTTCTTTCGTCAATCCTAACTGATCTAGTTTAGTCTTTCTATCTTTAGCATTCCAAAATTTTTCATTTTCTTTGACTAGTTTTTCAATGACGGTATTTGGTTTGGCATTCCAATATATCTCATAAGTATTCGGTATGAATAGGGTCATGACATTCTTAGGGTTTAGCCCTTTAGCATCCAAAAAGTCTGGTGACATCACGACATTATATACTTCATTGGAATCTGCCTCTATGTTGTTGGCTATCTGTCCACACAGTTCTTCTACAGTACGAAGATTGTTAAATGTAATTTTTACAGCATCTTGGTTGCCTGATCTCAACTTAACAATAAGCGATCGATTGGTCATGCCTTTTGACAATATATATCTACCAGATGGCACCTTATCATTGTCATATTTCATAAACTTACTTGCCACTTCAAATGAAGTATAGTCCTTTAGTACTTCATCTTTCTTTAGCAATTCATACACATCTCTATAACTACTATTGGATGGGATGAATAGTTCGTACTTATCCTTGGATTCATTAATGTTAGAAGCAAATAGTGTAGACCTTATGTACAAGTATCCAGCTAAGGCAATGAAAGCAAGAATGGCAAGCAATATTAGAATTTTCTTAATCATACTTTTATACTAGTATTGTTCGCTTTCATTAGGAAAATCTTGTGACTTCACATCTTTAATATACTCTTGTACTGCGCCTTTGATGACTGTGTACAAGTCTGCATATCTTCTCAAAAATCTAGGGTGAAAATCTTTGGTAATGCCTAATAAATCATGGCTTACCAACACCTGACCATCGACTCCGCCACCTGCACCAATGCCAATGATAGGAATCTTTACAGATTTGGCAACCTCTGTGGCTAAGTGAGCTGGAATTTTTTCCAACACAATCCCAAAACATCCCAGTTTCTCTAACAAATGAGCGTCTTTGATCAGTGTTTTTGCTTCTTCATCTGCTTTGGCCCTTACAGAATATGTCCCATACTTATATATGCTTTGTGGCATAAGTCCCAGGTGTCCCATGACAGGGATACCAGAGGCAATGATTTTCTTAATTGCTTCTTTGGCTTCTTCACCACCTTCTAGCTTGACGGCATGAGCACCAGATTCTTTCATGATCTGTATTGCTGATTCTAATGCTTTCTTAGGATTACTTTGATAAGATCCAAATGGTAGGTCTACAACTACTAATGCCCTATTGATTGCTCTGATCACCGATTGGGCATGGTATATCATCTGATCTAATGTAATGGGTAAAGTCGTCTCGTGACCAGCCATTACGTTGGAGGCACTATCTCCTACAAGTATGACATCAATCTCAGCATCATCCATGATCTTAGCCATACTATAATCATAGGCTGTGATCATTGAGATCTTTTCGCCAGATTGTTTCATTGCCATTAAGGTATGGACGGTAATTCTTTTTGCATCTTTTGATACTGCTGACATGCTATTTTTTTTAATTGGATTGCAATACTAAATAAAGTTAATGACTTTTTGAAAAATTTAGATAAAATTCAAGCTAATCGTCTTATGGCAAAAATGTATTCGTCCAGTTTTTCTCCTAATTTAAATACTGTTTCTTTTAATAATGCTTCTTGTATAAACCCGGATTTTTCAAGGACTCTCTTAGATCCTGGATTATTAGAAAAAGGAACTGCATATATTCGATCGATGTCCAAGTATTTAAAACCATAATCGATAATCAAAGGGATACATTCAGATATAATGCCTTTGCCCCATTGCTGACGTCCTATCCAATATCCTAATTCTGCATTTTTACAAAACACATCATCTTGGGGATGAAGCCCAATACCTCCACATGCCTTTCCGTTTACCTCAATTGCAAATATTTTGTGGCGACCTTCAGAGTTGGCGAATTTTATAAACCCCTCACCCTTTTCTTTGGTGTATGGATTAGGAAATTTATTGGTCATAAACCGAGCAATTTCAGTATCATTTCCATTCTCAATCAAACTATCTAAATCTGACATTTGCCAAGATCGGAGTACTACTTTATTGTCATTTAATTCAAATTCCATATTTGCCCTTTATATACACGAATTACTCTTTTTCATTTTTTACCTAGAATATAGATTCTACTCATAATAGATACTAATTAGCTTCTGCACCTTGTCTTTAAATGCTTCAAAATCAGTTTCCATTTTTCTAAAAAACAGCTCTTGGTATTGATATCCCTCGCCACTAATTAGTACAGACCTCCGTTTGATTTTATTGATCCAATCGGTTGCAAATTTGTAAAAATTCTCGTTCTCCGATACAATAAATTTAGGGTAATCAACTCCTAAAAATGTGGCTTTCATAGACTTAGAATTATAAGTCACCATATTTAAATAATTACCAAACTCATTTAAGTAGATGGTTAAATGCTCATTTTTAACTTCTGTAGCTTTTTTAAGAGCAGATATCAATAATTCAATATCATTTAACAGGTCCGAGATGTTAGCAGGGCTCTTAAAAGCTCTGATTGTAATACTAAAAATGATCTGTTGGAATAAATTATTAAGCATATTAGAATTCCATACTTCTATAACATCGATATTGGCAATCCTCTTACGTGTAAGCTCTCTAAATGCTTTTAGCTCTTCATCATATTTCAAGGCACTATCTATCTCTAATCTAGAATCCTTCCAGTGCAAATGATTCCATACCGAAACGGTAAAGTGGAAGATATGAGGATGGTTAAAGTAATAAAATAAGGGTAGTTCGTTAGCTAAAAAAGTCAGAGAATTACCGTCCTTTCTATCCAATGGAGACATGTATAAATCAAACTGCTCAATAAAATTTTTACGATTTTCTGCTTCATTAACAAAAGGATGTTTGAAAGAAATGTGTTTGTCTTTGAAAAAAACATCATCTAAAGAGAAGTTCATCGCTTGAGATAGGGTGACCAATTCATCTACAGACATCGAGCTTGATCCATTGATACGCTTGTATGCTGTACTCTTTTTAAGCCCAAGTGCATCTACAACTCTATCTATTAGAGTAGATTTTTGTGATCCAAGTCTCTCTTTTAATCTAACAAACAGGGCGTTTTGGTATTTCATACAGGTGTTGTTTAGTTAACTAATTCTATCCAATAAAAGTACTAAACTTTCTCTAAAATGTATAATTTTTCTCGACTGCTTTGCCCTAATGAATATTTAGCTGTTATTTCTGAACCTAATTTATCCCTATAATCGATTACTACTACATTTATGGATTGCCTTTTGATCCTTTGTATAAAATCTCTGCCGTGTTTTCTCCAAATATCATTTTGGCCAAGGCTGGCTAGTTTTTTGGCAGGTGTTGTTGCTGTCATATCTTCAACAGTAACCTCAGAGTCGGAAATCGCAGTCATTAAAACCGCTTTTCCATTTGGTTTCATGACTCTTATTATCTCATCAATGGCCTTTGGCTCATTCTCGACATGTGCCAACACATGAGAGCAGATCAACAGATCAAAACTATCATCCTCAAACTGCATCTTGGTAATATCCACAATCACATCAGCCACTTGATTACTAATGTCAGCCGAGATGTATGTATAGGAATGTTGTCTGATAAAAGACTCTAAACTCCTTTCTGGAGCAAAATGCAATACATCTAGTTCATTATATTTAGAGAAAATTTCTTTCTCTAAATAGAACTTTAAGACTCTTGTTCGCTCCAAAGACAGGCAGTAAGGACACAAAGCATTTTTACGAGGAGGGGCACCAAATGGTTTAAACTGATTAAAGGATCGTTCGCAACAGTTACACGACAATTTATTACCCTTATAAAAGATGGAAGTTAACTCTGCTCCTATATGAATCAAGTTGATGCGAGTCCTTTCTGAAATTATTGATTTATAGATAGCCTTGATCACCTTTTTACTTTTTGCTTACCAATTAATTTTCTAACAAAGTGAGTGATACATTCTGATTTTAACCGATGCTCGGCGTCCAAACTAGAGTCCTCCATGGCGACCCTATGAACGTGGTTTGATAATACATCTGATTTAAAACCACTGACACCAAAAGTCGAATTGATATGCTTATCGGCATCCAATTTAAAAAGAGTGGACTTACTCACTCCAATATCATTAAATGGGAAAGAAAATGGGCATGAATCTGTATTACAAATATTATTTATGATCTGTACACTTTGCTCAACTTCGCTCCATTGCTCAGCGCCACTTAAATCCCGAAAAGAAGGGTGTGTATGGCTATGAGCTCCTATAGTAAACCCATCAAGATGCAGCTCTTTGATCATTGATTCAGTCATATATGGCTGATAATCTCTCAACCATGATTTGATCGGCAATCCAAATTTTATAATAACGTCATCCAAAACATCTCTGTGTCTATACTCTAATGTTTTTAATTCACTGATCAAGACTTCATATCCCTTGATATACTTATTATATTTCCCTTCCTGTAGTTTAATGGGAAAAAAATCAGCTTTAGTAAGATTATTAATGATGTAAGAAGCCTTGCATCTATACATCAAATCTTTATTGTCTACATATCCTGTATTGATAAAAAACACTGCTGGTATGCCTTTTCTACTCAATATGGGGCGAATAATGTCATAACACTCTCTAAACCCATCATCAAATGATAATAATACCTTAGGTCGACCTTGTTTTGTACTAATATCTAAATCTTTAAGCTCAATAAAATCAAAATGGAGACTTAAATAATCCAAATCCTTTTCAAATTCTTTAATAGACCTCACTTGGTACAAACTATCTATATGAGGCATGGGGTGATTACCTACTGCATGGTAAAATGGCAATATCAATTGATTGGGTATGCACTTAACCAGAACCCGATCACTGACCAATCTACTGATAAAAGGAGCCTTATTGATAATATCTGCTATTCCCATAATGAGTGGCAAAAGTAATTTAATTTAAATTAATTATTGTTAGTGGTCAATAATAATTGTGCAGGTTAGTTAAGAGGGCAGTTTTCCCCATTAGTACTTAAAAAAACATCTATAAATCCAAGCATACAAACAAATTGCTTTTTAATAGTACCTCAAACAATCCCTTCCCTAAGGAGTGCTAGATACAACTTGATAAAAAAACAGTACTAAGTGTTCATTCCAACCGATTTCGGTTTCTTTTTTCTCACTTAAAGGACCATAAAAAGGAAAAGACGACTCTCAATAAAAATAAAAGTAAAAAATATTGATTTCTTTTTGCAGCGAATCTTTAAGAAGATGTATCTTAATAAAAGAGAGCAATAGATTATGAATCTATTATTTATATATTACATTATTTTATAATGCATGGCATGGTATTTGTCTTCTTCAAATTAAATAATGCCAATAAGTAGGGGTAACCCTTAGATAGACTTGTCTTAGATGTGACATTATTTTTAAAAAATATACCTCACTAACAAAATTATAATTCATGAAGGTGCGTTATAGTTTGACAAAACAAAATCAAACATTCAATTTTAGCTTTATTCTAGAATTATATTTCACATATAAATTAGTTTAATATAGCTAAAACAATAACAAAAATAATTACGTTAAACAAATAATCTATTTACAAAACAAAAACAATGAAACAAATACTTTTAGCCTTTTTGGCAATTTTTTCGACAATCCAAGCAACAGATGCGCAAGTAAGATTTGGAGCAACAGTAGGTACAGGTATCATCACTGCTAGAACAGAGAGTGTATATGTGGGAAATGTGAGTGATTATGCTACACATGAAGTTACGTTCACTGGTGCATCACCAATATTCAATGCAGGGTTAACCTACCAAAACAAAATTGGTTGGATGTTTATGCAACCAAGTATTCAATACAGTCAGTACTCTGTAGATTATACAGTTGAAGCATTTCCTCAATCATATAGAGGTATTACTGAAGTAAATGAAAAATACAAATCAATTGACCTTCATGCTATTGCTGGTATTCATTCTCATAATATGAGATTAGGATTTGGTCCAATCTTTCACTTTCTAGTAGGATTTGAGTCAGGATTAGACAATGTACCAACGTACAAAGAAAATCAGTCTACGCTTTCTACAGGATTTGCTGGCGCAGTTGGTTATGATCTTAAAGCAATCAGTATTGACTTAAAATATGAAGGGTCATTTAAAACTTTTGGCGATCACATCTTTTTTAATGAAGCAAAATCAAGATTGAAAGGTGGACCAGACCAATTGAGTTTAGCGATCACTTATACCATACCATACAAATAATAGAATGAAGTCATTTATTGTATGTTAAAATGACTTCAATGGCCTTTGGCCAATAAGATAAACTCCCGTTTAAAAAAAAGCAGTTCGATTAATTTCGAACTGTTTTTTTTGTTGTATAAACTAATGAACAATTTAGAGTTATAATTGCAATTTTAAAAGGCATTATAGTCTCTCCCATAAATCTAGCTAGAAATACAAGTCCAATTGTTTTTCTCAAAGGTCATCAATCGTCCTAAATGTCAAGTTAACTCTTGGGCTATGTATTAATTTTGTGGGTGGTAATCTATGTAGCCAATTGCTTTGTGTTTCGTCTTTCATGATTAACAAACTACCATGTTCTAAGAGCATGTCTACTTTTTCTTTTGTGACTTTGTGTTTAAATGCAAACTTTCGTTCTGCTCCAAAGCTTATTGAGGCGATTGCTCCATTTCGTTTTAAGGCTTTCTCACCATCGCTATGCCAAGCCATGCCTTCGGTACCATTATGATAAAGATTTAACAAACAAGAATTAAACGACTCGCCTGTCTTAGATTCTATCAATTCCTTTAGCTTTTTCAACTCACCATTCCAAGGCAATGCAAACTTAGTCACTTTAGAGTAAGTATAACTAAATGGTTTCTCACCATACCACCCAACTTTACGTTTAGTAATGATTTTCTTTCCAAACATGATGGCTTCATCGTTTTGCCATTCTATATTCTGCAACAATGCCTTATAATAATAGTCTGCTTCCTCTTGGCTTAGTAATTTACCGTAATAGTTTACGGTGCCTCCATAAGGAAGCAAATTTTTAGTTGGATCATATTGTATATCGAATAGTGGCATGGTGCTAACTTATTACTTATTTTTCAATGTCCTTTTCTAGAAGTTGTTCAATAAATAAACATTCAATGTAAATTTAATTTTCTTTTTGCAAATTATTATAGCCAACCAAAAATATGTCAAACTTTGCTAAAAAAAACTATTATTTTTATTTTCCTAAAAGAAAGAATTATGTCCAAATAATATGTGATTTATTGCTTTAGTGTTTTTAGGGCTTCCGCAACCAAATTCAAATTTTGTTAAAGAAATAATACATCAAATAAATAATTTTATATTACATTTGTTTCTAATATTAAA
>JBBKVK010000097.1:0-6879 GCA_037968395.1 Saprospiraceae bacterium
ATTTTATAATACAGAAACTTCTAAAGAATTTTTAATTATTGAAATAATATATTTTTATGGTAGATTAAATAATATGCATGAAGTAGAGAAGTATATAAATAGTTTAAGTGAAATTTCAAGCAAATCCCGTTTTTATCATGAGATCGGAAGATACTTTATGGGAATTGAATTTAGGAAAATGGATTAATAACAGTAGGTAACAAAGGCTACCACAGACATCTCGCCCTATCGGGACGAGCCGTCGGGTAGCCTAACCGTTATGCTTCATTATAACAAACCGCTAACCAATGATAAAATTCTTTAGAAAAATTAGGCAAAATTTACTTTCCGAGGGAAAAACTGAAAAGTATTTAAAATATGCTTTAGGGGAGATAGTGCTTGTTGTGATAGGTATTATGATAGCTATTCAAATCAACAACGCCAATCAAAATCACTTAGATCGTAAGAGGCTTCAAGGTTACCTAAACAGCATTGCTCAAAATATAGAAAGTGACCTCAGAAAGGCTGAAAAGATCAATAAAATTCGTCTGGAAGTTTTCCCTAAAGTGGCTTTTGCTAAGCGGCGTATGACTACGGAGTATTATCAATTTCGGTCTGAAGTGTATGAAGAACAAATTTCACCAGATTATCGCTATAGCATAGCAAACATAGATTTTGTCTCTAAAGCCATCAATGACGTTTGGACTACAAGCTATTTGACGCCAAATCTCAGCGGCTTTGAATCCTTGAAAAGTTCTGGATTTTTAAGCCAACTGCAAGGTTCGGATTTAGAAAAAATCATTTTTGACTACTACAACCTCATTGATGATCTTATCACCACAGAAAATAATTACAACGCTAGCATTCTTAACTCATTTAACGAGTTTCTCAATGCTGGCCTGTCTGGCACGACTGCCTTTTTCAATGCTGAAATTAGAGATTGGCAAAACGAAATAGGAGAACGGTATGTAGCAATGATGGATGAAGTTATGGAGCACCCCACTCTTATGCCCGTTTTCCTGTCGCCCTACGAGCTAATTATGAAGTATGAGAACATGCTAATTACCGGCAATGTTCTTAAGAAGATGATCATCAACGGAGAATCAACCTTTAACCAAGAATCCCTTGATCAACTAGCCCATGTTTATGATCAATATGGCGACACACCCTATTCTAAAGTATTTAGATCTGGCTATCTTACTCGAGGTTATGATTACGCTATAGCTAGTGCCTATAATAATAAAGGAGTTAATTTCGAATTTTTTGGAAGCCATGCAACACTTCAGTTTAAAGATGAACCGTGGGCTGTAGTATATTTTTATTCTGGTCATGGTGTTCCAGACCCAAATAGAGTGAAAGACTTTTCAAACTTTGAAACCCTGAGACTAAAGCTAAGAGGTACCCAAGGTGGTGAGAAAGTTGCTATAGGTCTAAAGGATATATCCAACCCTACTGATGGCAGTGAAACCAAAGTGGAGCTCACCTTAACCAACGAGTGGCAATTTTATGATTTCCCCTTGAGTAAGTTTAAACCTACAAAACTAGAAGAGCTATTTATAGTCACCTCTTTTATTTCAGAAAACCAGGCCATGACCATAGAAGTTGAATCTATTGAATTTTTGTAGGCTGGTAGCGATTAAATGTTGAGTATATAAAAATAATGGGCTATAGAAAAAGTTGTCCGATAAGATGGTTGAATTTTACAAAGAATGGCAAGCTAATTATTTAGAAATTATTGAAGTTATAAATAGAGAACTGGATAAGGATTAAAAAACGAAAGCACAACAATGGCTATAAGTAATTACTTGTTATCGCCCGAGTTGGAAAGTTAATTGCTAAATCACGCAACTACTCATATCATTAGATAAATAAAAAGACCTTTTGTAAAAATCAAAATCAATAAATAATCGAATCAAAACAGTAGCAAGACTCAATTTAACTCCTTATCATTATCACGAAACAAAAACACTTGCAAAAGGAAAAACCCTATAAGGATAGCCGTATAATTTATGCCGTCTTTTCGATACTGAAATACATCCACCACTTTTGACATTGCCTCACATGTTTATATAGGGTAGAAATAACACTTCAAAACTAAAAATACTACCTATTTGACTATATTTGATACGAATTTTATAATAATGACTTTTAACATGTAGACGATGAAAATAATATTATTCTTTTTGCTAGCATTAATTCTATTTTCCTGTTCATCTGAGAATCAGAGTTTAGTAATTGATCAAGTCGAAATTTTTGAAGTAGTAGATCCTAATACTGCAATATTAACTAATGAACTAAGTGGTGATTACATTGGGGCAAAGATGACAAATCATTTTCCATTTGAAAAAACGCCAGTTCTTTTTCTTGATTCTATCAAAATACTTGAAAAAGGATATAATCAAACGCTTGGAATTGAACTTGTTTCTTTAGATAGCCTGAAATTAAACGATAATTCTAAAAAATTCATTGGCGATGGAAATACAATGGAAAGTGAAACTTTATCATATATTCGACAAGAGGGAACTTACTCTGGGACAAGGTTGTATTTAATTAGGGAAGTAAAAGAAATATGGACTACTTCTTCCTATTCTCACAATGTTCCACAAGGGACTATATTTTATACAGGTTTTTATAGAAATAAGGGTTAAGTAAATCTCATTAAAATGATATTTAAAATAGCAAAGTAGAACGCCTAATAATACCATTTTTATTAAATAAAACAGAGCTATTTTTCTTAATTTTGATCATTTATAACAAAGCATGAAAGCGTTTTAGGGTTGCTTATAGAAATTGTTTGAAATGATTTGTACAAGAAGATGGATTTATGTTGTTTTCTTCAAAAAAATATTCAAGGATAAGGCTATCAAAAGTCAATCAAACTAACTATCTTTATCACGAAACAAAAACACTTGCAAAAAGGAATAACCCTATAAGGATAGCTGTCTAATTTATGCCGTCTTTTTGGTACTGAAATACATTCACCACTTTTGACATTTTATCTCATTCTTAAGTTTGGAACGGGTGTTGGATGTATTCCTTTGTGTTAGCGGCAAGCTGGCAGATACTCAAAGTTTAACATTAAAAACAACAGACAGATGAAAAAAAATGAAAACGGCAAACAAATAATTCTAGGATTATGTGTTTTGCTATTTGTATCCGTATCGAAAATATCAGCCCATTCATTTGAAAACCTGAATCCTTTGGTAGGACATAATATAAAAACCTACTATAGTGAAGGCTCAAAAGAGCAAGCAGAAACAATGGCTATTCGGTGTGATAGTGTAATATCGTTTTATAAATCACTTATTGATTTTGAGCCTACTGTTACTTTATTGGTATTATCGCCAGCTGATTGGAGTAAATACACCAATTTTCCTGTTTACGGAATGCCACATTATAATGATGCTCAAACGCTTATTGTCGCTTCTGATGACAATGATTTTTGGAAGAGCTTTATTCCGCCGTTAGACCAATTACCCTCCAAGCTTGCACAGCAAATTTCAAATACCTATTCCGACAAAAATGGTTCATTGACAATGCGAGGCTTTTTTGACTTATTGGCCATTCACGAATTAGGGCACGCATTTCATATACAAGGCGGACTTACAATGCAACGCAAATGGATGGGAGAATTATTTGCCAACATTTTGCTTCATACATACATAGCGGAAAAAGAACCCGAATTAATACTTGCTTTAACAGTTTTTCCGCAAATGGTAGTATCCTCAACAAATAAGAGTGATTTGAAATTTACCACATTAAATGAGCTTGAATCCAATTATGATCTGCTTGGTCAACAATACCCCAACAACTATGGTTGGTATCAATGCCGTTGGCACAAAGCCGCAGGAAAAATTTATGACGATGGAGGTACTAAGGCATTTAAAAAATTATGGCAGATATTAAAGAAACAGAAAGAACCGTTAGATAATGTTGCATTTGCAAACCTGCTATCAAAAAAAGTACATAAAAGCGTTGCAAACGTTCAACTGAAATGGGACGAATAAAAGCCAGCCGCTAACAGCGGTTTGGCGTAATGGCGGGTTCAGTGCTTCGTATGACAGTTTAATGCAAGATTCAAGTTCAGTTCTTCGATCGAACTTTTATTTTAAAAATCCACCACTACGCCAAGCCACAAAACGTTATAGCCAATAATAAATTAACTAAATGAGCAAACCAATAATTATTTTAGTCTGTTTTTTATTAACTATTTTAGGATGCCAATCCCCTAGGCAAATTCAGTTTATTGATATAACCGAATTAACAATAGCTGAAATTCAAAAAGCATATATTAACGGAACCTTGACAAGCGAGCAATTAGTAGCTGCATATTTGGAGAGAATTAATCAATTTGATAGCTTGATCAATTCAATAACCCGAATTAATCCCGATGCACTTTCTATGGCTATAGCCCTTGATGAAGAATATAAGAAAACGGGAGTCTTGCGACCACTACATGGAATCCCACTAATTGTTAAAGATAATATTAATACTAAAGGCCTTCAAACTACTGCGGGATCTTTATCTTTAAAGGATTTCATCCCAGAGGAAGATGCCTTTATAATTGAAAAGCTTACAAAAGCTGGTGCTGTAATAATAGCCAAATCTAACATGGCTGAATGGGCCGCTACTCCTTGGGGCTCGTTCAGTTCTACGAATGGTGCCACTTTAAATGCTTATAATTTAGACTACTCATCAGCGGGTTCAAGTGGAGGAACCGGTTCAGCGATTGCAGCAAATTTTGGAGTCATTGGATTGGGTACTGATACAGGCGGCTCAGTAAGATTACCTGCTTCACATGGTTCGTTGGTAGGGTTTAGACCCACAATGGGTTTAGTGAGTAGATCTGGGATTATTCCCGCAATTCTTCAATACGATATGCCAGGCCCCATGTGTCGTACTGTAGAAGATGCTACGCGTGTTTTAGAAATAATTGTGGGAAATGATATCGAAGATCCATTAACAAAATATTCCAATGGTAAAACACCAAATAACTATGTTCAATTTCTTCAAGAAGATGGTTTGAAAGGAGCCCGAATTGGTGTTCTACGTGAAATCAGCGAGACTGATCCTGATCCTGAAATTTTGGCTTTATTTGAAATAGCAATAATGGATATGAAGTCTATGGGTGCACAAATAATTGATTCTGTCCGCATTACTAATTTCGCCAACCTTAGTAAAAATGAATGGTGCGAAGAATTCAAACATGACCTTGAAACCTATTTGACTACTTATGTTAAAAATGACACGCTTAAAACACTCGAGGATATTATCCGGATTGGCACAAAATCAGAGTTCACTGCTAAAATGTTGGACTTTGATCTTGCCAAAATGATTGAGCATCCAGAAATTAAATGTCTAGATGTATATTCAGATCCAAATAGAATTGCTTTACGAAAGGCCGTTGAAAATCAAATGGATTTGTTGAATTTGGATGCGCTGATCTATCCAACATGGAATGTAAAGCCATATAAGATGGATTCAATAGTCGAAGAATACGTCGGTTCTAATACAGCTGTTGTTGCACCTCCTACTGGTCAACCGGCAATTTCTGTTCCCATGGGCTTTATGCAAGACAATCTACCAACGGGAATAGAGTTTTTGGGTAGGATGTATTCTGAGCCTACTTTAATTAAATTAGCCTACTCTTACGAACAAGGAACAAAACACCGAAGATCACCAGATATGGAAAAGGCTATAGCAAAAGATAAAATACATTAAAACGTATTTTATCAAACCATTGTGTGTAATTCCCCATATAAAGAAACTCCATTATTTTCTTGGGCAAACGTCAAATTTTTAGACTTTTTTCAAAATATTCAGAGTTAAAAAGTTGATAAAAGCCTATGAATAAAGACTTGTGAACAAAATTTACCTAAATTTGACGTTAGTCAGAATTTGAAAAACTGTACTTTCCTGAAATAAAATGACAAAAAAAATCAAACAGATACTTAGGATAGTATTTATTATTGCAAGCATATCCTCTTTGTGGTTCGTGCCTTGGATTTTGGTAAAGGCTTGGATTTTACCACTACCTGATACAGTTCAAGAGCAAGTAAATGAAGCAATTGGTCATGGGTTTGATGGAATGATTGTTTATGTGGACGAAGTAAGAAAACCGCCAGCGTTTTATACAGGTGGTTGGAAAGACCGAGAAAACAAAATACCTGCCGACCCGAAATCATTATTCAAAATTGCAAGTATCAGCAAGTTATATGTCGCAGTTTCTATCACCAAACTAGTCAAAGAAAAACGTTTGTCCTTAGATCAAACACTCGCTGATTACTTTCCCGAACTTGTAAGCAGAATTGAAAATGCGGAAAATATTACCTTGAAAATTATGGTGCAACATCGAAGTGGAATTCCCAACTTTACCAATAATCCTGCTTTTTGGGAAGATGAACAAAAAAACGGTAAGAATGCCCTTGAATTTGCCCTTGATTTACCAACTAGTTTTGAACCAGATAAAGGCTATGAATATTCAAACACTAATTATTTGTTGCTCTGCAAGATAATTGATAACGTATTAGGATATAGCCATCAACAATATATAAAGGAGAAAATCTTGATACCACTCGAACTGAACAATACATTTTTTTCGCTTAACGAGGTAAATTTAGAAGATGTTATGAGTGGCTACTATGTTGGCGTTGAAGAAGATTTTAAGACCAATGAAAATGGTATGTTAGCCACAGCAGAGGATGTAGGTATATTCTTGCGTGCCTTAAACGATGGTTCAGTATTTGATGAAGGAGAACAGTAAATCTATCCCTACGTTTACGACCATGGAGGTCTAGTTCCAGGTTATCAAAGTCTCGCAGAATACCATCAGGACATTAATACGGTTGTCGTTCAATTTATTAATACAACTGATTTTGATGGATATGAATGGAACTTATC
>JBBKVK010000098.1:0-17248 GCA_037968395.1 Saprospiraceae bacterium
TAACATTACACATTTGTTTTTCTTCAAATGAATTAATCCGTAGAGAACTAAATTTCAACAAAAAGTAGCACTAATATAATAGTTTTTTAAATAACTAATGTTGTAATGACAGTGAAGAATCAAATATTTTGTCAAAAAAAGTACTTCATCTGACTTTTTGGCAACAAAACTAGCATATACTTGGCATGGTATAAATGTTGATATAACTAAGATTAGCTATTCTATAGAATATGAATAGTAAATAAACTAAGAATAGATGTTTTTAAATTATATGATAAATAAAGGTGGAAGTAGTGATGAGTTCATGCCATTATTCTCACTAGATGATGAAATGGTTGATTCAAATGAAAAATATGATTCTTCATTGCCTCTTTTGGCATTGAAGAACACTGTATTATTCCCAGGTGTAGTCATTCCTATAACAGTTGGAAGAGATAAATCGATAAATGCAGTAAAGGCAGCAAATGCTAAAAACAAAACCATTGTTGTAGTTTCACAGAAAGAGCAATCTAATGAAGACCCCACTGCTACAGACTTATACAATGTAGGAGTAATAGCTAAGATCGTCAAGTTATTGACGATGCCCGATGGTAGCACTACAGCTATACTACAAGGAAGAAAAAAAGTAACCATCGAATCCTACATTAAAGAAGATCCTTATTTTGAAGTCAATATAAAAACTGTTGATGATCCTGTTTTATCTGATGATAATCAACTAGAGGCCTTAACTTTATCGGTTAGAGAAACCTCAAAAAAAATCATTGAATTATCTCCTCAGATTCCAAGTGAGGCAATAATGATGCTTCAAAACATAAAAAAAGATTCATTCCTTTTTAATTTCATCTCTTCAAACCTAAACTCTCCTGCAGACGTAAAACAAGAAATTTTAGAGCTCAAGGATATTAATTTAAAAGCGGAAAAGATTTTACATCTTTTGAATAAAGAACTAAGTATTCTAGAGTTAAAGAACAAGATTGAATCAAAAGTAAAAGTGGATATAGAAAAGCAGCAAAGAGACTACTTTTTAAACCAACAAATGAGGACTATTCAAGAAGAGCTTGGAGGTAATCCTCAAGAAGAAGATATCAAAAAACTTGAAGCAAAAGGCTTAAAGAAAAAATGGCCAAAATCTGCAAAAGACCAATTTACCAAAGAAATTGCCAAAGTAAGGAGAATAAATCCTCAAGTAGCAGAGTACTCTGTGACGATGTCTTATCTAGAGTTAATGACCGATCTACCATGGGAAGAGTATTCAAAGGACAATTTTGATCTTACTAAAGTAAAGAAAGTATTAGATAAAGATCACCATGGTCTTGAAGACGTTAAAGAAAGGATCTTAGAGCACTTAGCTGTCCTTAAGCTGAAAGGTGACCTCAAAGCTCCTATTATTTGTTTAGTGGGCCCTCCTGGAGTTGGTAAAACAAGCCTAGGAAAGTCTATATCAGAAGCTATAAATCGTAAGTTTATTAGAATGTCACTAGGGGGCTTACATGACGAAAGCGAACTGAGAGGACATAGGAAGACTTACATAGGAGCTATGCCTGGTAGAATAATTCAATCTATCAAAAAGGCAGGCACTTCAAACCCCGTTTTTATTTTAGATGAAATTGATAAGTTAGGAAGGGACCATCGAGGAGATCCATCAAGTGCATTATTAGAAATATTAGACCCTGAGCAAAACAGTTCATTTCATGATAACTACTTAGATACTGAATACGATCTATCTAAGGTGTTATTTATTGCTACAGCAAATTCCTTAAGCAACATTCAACCTGCTTTATTAGATAGAATGGAGATAATAGAATTAAGTGGTTATAGCATTGAAGAGAAAATGGAAATTGCTAAAAAACACTTGGTTTTAAAACAAAAAAAGGAGCATGGATTAAAAGCAAAGGATGTTAATCTAACTCAAAAAATAATTAGTAAAATAATTAAGGATTATACTAGAGAAAGTGGGGTTAGAAGCCTAGATAGAAGACTTGCTGGGGTTATGCGGAATATTGCAAAAAAGATAGCCACTGAAGAGCATTTTGAATCTACTTTAACTGAAAAAGACATAGTTAAAATCTTAGGCCCAGAAAAATTCAATACTGAAAAATACCTTGAAGTAAAAACGCCAGGTGTTGCAGTAGGTCTTGCATGGACAAGGGTTGGTGGAGACATACTCTTTATTGAAAGTAATGCTTCGCCGGGGAAAGGAAGTTTAACTTTAACAGGTAACCTAGGTGATGTAATGAAAGAGTCCGCAACGACAGCTTTGAGTTTTATTAAATCAAATGCCGAATCACTAGGCATTGATCCTGAGTACTTTGAAAAACACAATATTCACTTGCATGTACCTGAAGGCGCAACTCCAAAAGATGGACCTTCAGCAGGCATAACCATGATCACATCTATAGCCTCTACTGTACTACAAAAACCTGTTAAGCCTTTTATTGCCATGACAGGAGAAATAACGCTAAGGGGGAAAGTTTTGCCCGTGGGAGGTATAAAAGAGAAAGTACTCGCTGCCAAAAGATCAGGAATTATAGAAATAATTCTTTGCCTTGACAATAAAAAGGATGTTGATCAAATTAATGAAAATTACGTTAAAGGTGTGATTTTTACATATGTTGAAACCATGCAAGAAGTACTGCAAAAAACACTAAATATTAATACGAAGTAAAGTATTTATAATTCTTTACTAAAACTGAAGACCTTCAAATTTATACTAAAATTTTGAAGGTCTTTTAATTTAATGCCCTCGTATTATCATCAAGTACTTCTAATGAATATCCAGAACCTGAAAGGAGAATTTCGATCATTTCTATGAGGTTATTCTTTTGACTTTCAGCCTGCAACAATAAGTCACTTGACAAGGCTGCATTCTTAATTCTTTCTTTGGCTGAGGCATTCATTTTATTAAAGTCTCCCGTTTCAAAACCGTTAAATACTCCTTCTGTCAAATCGTAATAATCAAGGTCATGATCTATACTCAATATTTCAGCTTTCGGAAAGTTGCTTATTACTACTTTTTTATTCTGACTGTTTACATTTATCTGCAGCTTATCAAAGTCATAACCTGCAGATACCTTGGCAGTTACTCTAATCAATGCTTGTTTTCGCAAAGGGCTAATATCATATGAATAAAAGTCTTTGTAGCTATATATTTCGGAAAGTGAGCCTTCTACTGTAATAAGTTTGGTTACGTTTTTAATTTTTTCCAAAAGTACAGTAGCTTTTTCTTCCTTTTGTTTTTGAAAAGGGTTAAAATTAGAACTAAAGTACCAACCAATTAATGCACCTAATACTAATACAGTTATAATTAATGCTATATTATTAAATAATTTCATTTACTTTATTTGAGCGGTCATACCTTTTCTAAGGCCTTTATATGTCTTTAAAACTGCTTTAAGACTCCCTATCTTTAAAGGGGACTCAACTAACAATGGCATTTTGTTACTATCATCAGTAACCCAAACCGACATTTTATCTCCTTCATTAAATACACTTCCTGCAATTAGGTCTGGTACTACTTTTATTGTATTAAAGCTACCCTTTCCTTTTATACTTTTATTTGCTTCTCTGCCCTCATATCGTACTTTAACGGGGTATATTTCTTCATCAAAAAAAATTGACGTTGGAATGTAATCACCTGGACTATATCCTTTTATATCAATATTTCTCATAAAATATAGTAATGATAATAAATCATGCATACATGTCTCAAAATGGTATTGATTTGATTTTGCATTTTCTTTTGTCTCCCCTATTAATGTTTTAGCAGAGAAACCCTCTTGGTCGAACTCGATTCGTTCGTATTTTTTATAGTCACCTTCATTTACTGTTCTTTCAAAAACCTCAGGTAACATGGTCCGTTTATTTATCTTTGTATAAAATTTGTCCCTAAGTTTAAAAAAACCATCATAAGACTTATAGGATGACCCAACAACTGATATTTCAAAATAATTATCATCCTCTTTCACATCAAAAACTGCTTCTCCTGCTGGAATCCAAATTATACCCCAATTATAATATGCTTTAAATATAAGCTGCTCTCCACCCTTAAATGAGATGTTTTTAATGTGACAATCGTCAGAATATTTATTAATATTATGCACAAAGTATGTACTTGATCCAAGAATCAGAACAAGAAATGCTAATGATAATATTTGAACAAATGATTTAATCACAATTAGTTATTTTAGCCTAAATCTTTTCTAACGAGTATACTTGCTCCAACTAAAGCTGGGATTAGAAGGTTCAATATCCATAACGTAAATGTCGCTGATAATATTGATAATACACTTACTGAAAAGAATGACCATATAACGATTGCTATCTCACCTCTAGCTAACATTGATAAAAAAGGAGGCAGAGGAACTCCTGATTGGATTAAATATATTAATGAAATTCCTGTAACCATGGCTAAAAGGGGAATACCAATACCAAAGAAGTACAATAGTAAAACGTACTGACTCACAAAGATTATATAACGTAGACAGGAAATAATTAACACAGTACTTAAATCATTAAAATCTCTAGTAGTTTTAAAATCGAAAAATATTTTCTTTGAAATTCTATCTGGAATTTTACTTTGGATGAATTCAATCAAGCTATTGTTTCCAAAATATATAGCAACTAATAACATACTAAAGAACAATGATATAGAAACGATAGCTGTAATTAAGGTCAAGGAAACATCCGTAAATTGGCTGAAATAAACGAATGCGCCTAAGCTGCCAATAATAATATTAACTATATTTTGGGAAAGAGAACTTAAAAAATGAGCTTTTAATCCACTTGACCTGAGGTGAGCAGGGAGATTTATTACTCTACCGCCATACTCTCCTACCCTTGACGGTGTAATAATACCTAGAGATATTCCCAATAGAATTCCTTCTGATGCTTTAAAAAATCCCATTTCGAAGAAGTCTTTGGTTAGGTATTTCCATTTTGATGTTTCTAAACCCCAATTTACAAACATTAGTATTAAGCAAACAACTAAAAATGGCCAATTCCCTTTTGTCTCAAGCTTTAATGTAAAATTAGAAACAATGTCCCCAGTCCTATCATAGGCAACTATCCTATCAAAGATAAGTATTCCTAAGAAGACAATAATCAAGAATTTAAAAGTCCAAAATATCGCTTTCTTATAAGTTTCAATAAATGACAATAAACTATAAACCAAGGACAAAGTATATTTAAATATAAACAAAATTATTCCGGCATTCCAGCTTTAATCCAGTCCTCAAGCCTTTGCACTCTTTCTTCTGTCCATTGCTCGCCGATTTTTGGCATAGGAAAAAACATATCTTCATGTCTTAAAGCTCCTAATATTCTGCCAAAACTAATAGTAACAATGGCATCATCATAATTTGCAAAACTACCAAAACTAAATCCTGAAACGTGGCATCCAGCTACTGCACAGCTATTAAGATCATTACTAATAGTGTTAGTGTAAGTTACAGGGTCTGAAGCGTTATCCCCACAAGCGTTTATTAAAATTACACCGAAAAGTAAAATTCCTAAAATCTTAATATTTTTCATATTATTTGAATGTTTATACCTAATAAATTAAATTGTAAGTACCAAAGATAATAAAAGATGATAATTATGATGAATACGATTAAACTATTAATTGAAATCATCTGACTACCGCAAATTTGAAGATGTTGGTTCAAAAGATATTTCTCTAAATCTAAAAGTTAACAAATCGCCTTCTAAAGATTTAATAATTAAATGACCAGTTTTGTCGACCCCTTGTATCTTTCCAATGATTACTTTATTGTTTTGATAGAAAGTATGTTGTTGATTGTTAAGGTATAAATTTTTGACATACATTTGATCAATCAAATCTTTATAACCAAAAATCAATTTTTTATAAAAAATAGTAATATGACTTAGTAGGTCTTTTAAAACAATATTGATGTCAAAAGTCTTAGATGTTATTTTAGCAATAGATATTGGGTTTGGCAGATCAGATGGCCAATCAGTTTGATTGACGTTTAAGCCAACACCAATTACAGAATTCTTTATTGATTTACCTGTTATTTGGTTTTGGATAAGTATACCTGCTACTTTATTATTTTTGATATAAATATCATTAGGCCATTTTATAGAAACGTCATTCAACCCCAATTCTCTTAAGTATTCTAAAACGCCTATAGAAACTGCTTTACTTAATAGAAATTGGTCATTTGCTAAAAGGAAAGTTGGATAAGTGACAATAGAGCACAAAAGGTTCATATTTGGGGCAGAATGCCAATTTCTGCCAATTTGACCTCTGCCTGCCATCTGATTATCAGCCCTTATGACAGTTCCATCGATTGGATTGGTTTTTGACATTACTTTTAGTGCATAAGAATTGGTAGAATCCACCTCAGACAAGTGGATGATGTTTTTTCCTAATGTGGGAAATAATTGTTCCATTAAAAGTTAATTAAACTACAAATATTAATATTGGCTATCACAAACATGAACTATAGTAAATTTAATTGTATTGTATATTGGTACACAAATTTTGCTTTAAAATGTTAAAGAATGGTAAAGACAATTATATTATGTTTGTGAAAGTGAGTAAAGGAACGAAAATGCCCCTATATTTGTGCATTGAATAGTTTTATTAAATAAAAATAATAACTTCTTTTGAGTAAAAATAATCTAGCAGTATCATCCAATTCAAATATGGATGAATTAAATGCTTCAATAATTGATGCCATTCAAGACATCAAAGGAAAGAAAATCGTTAAGATGGATTTGCGTAAAGCAGAAGGTGCACCAACAGACTACTTTATTGTCTGCGAAGGTGAATCTGTGACTCAAGTCAAAGCGATATCCTCTAATGTGGAGAAAAAGGTAAAACAAGTGTTAGGAATAAATCCAAACCATACTGAAGGGAAAATAAATTCAGAATGGGTTTTGGTAGACTATTTTAACACAGTAGTTCATGTGTTCCACCCAGAAACTCGTAAATTTTACGATATCGAAGAATTGTGGAACGATGCGGACACTGAAGAATATGCTGATTTGTAAAATATACAAATTAGTCATTAATCATTTCAAGAAAATAATAGATGGAAGATAAAGATAAAAAAGACAACAAAAGTCCTCAAAAATTTAATCTAAATTCATATTGGATTTATGGCATTATAATTTTAGCCATTCTAGCAGTCAATATGTCTGTTATGATAACTAATAAGACTGAAGATATCACTCAAGGCAAATTTAAAGAGATAGCTAGATCAGGTGATATTAAAAAAGTAGAGGTCATTAATAAGAATACAGTAAATGTGTTTTTAAAAGAAGAGGCTATAAAAGATAAATATCCACAATTTAAAGATTCCAAATTTTCAGCAGAAATTCCACAATTTGCTTTTGAAGTTGGAGACATTGGCGTATTTGACGAGAGCCTTAAAGAGATGCGAGAGGAAGGGATTAACATTGACCCTAGTTATGAAACAAGACAATCTTGGTTTGGACCAATGATCGGGTATCTATTGCCTTTCTTATTATTAATAGGTGTTTGGCTATTCATTATGAGAAAAATGAGTGGTGGTGCAGGTGGAGCAGGTGGCCAGCTATTTAATATAGGTAAATCAAAGGCAACATTATTTGACAATAATACAAAAGTTACAGTGACATTTGCTGATGTTGCCGGTCTCGATGAAGCGAAAACGGAAGTAGTAGAAGTAGTAGATTTTCTAAAGAATCCAAAAAAATATACAGCCCTAGGCGGTAAGATACCAAAAGGTGTATTACTTGTAGGTCCTCCAGGAACTGGTAAGACGTTATTAGCAAAGGCAGTAGCAGGAGAAGCAGGAGTACCATTCTTTTCCATTTCAGGTTCTGAATTTGTAGAGATGTTTGTGGGTGTAGGTGCATCCAGGGTTAGAGACTTATTTAAACAAGCAAGAGATAAGGCTCCCTGTATCGTTTTCATTGACGAAATCGATGCAATTGGTAGAGCAAGAGGCAAAAATGCGATGCAAGGTGGTAATGACGAAAGAGAAAACACTTTGAATCAATTACTTGTAGAGATGGACGGCTTTAGCACAGACAAAGGGGTTATCCTAATGGCCGCAACTAATAGACCTGATATTTTGGATTCAGCTTTAATGAGACCTGGTAGATTTGATAGACAAATTTCTATTGATAAACCAGATTTAATAGGAAGAGAAGCAATCTTTAAAGTTCACCTTAAAGCCATAAAAACAGGTCCCGACATTTCAGCTTCAATTTTGAGCGAAATGACACCAGGATTTGCAGGTGCTGACATTGCCAACATCTGTAATGAAGCTGCCCTGATAGCTGCAAGAAGAAATAAATCAGAAGTAGATATGGACGACTTCAATTACGCCTTAGATAGAGTAATTGGAGGGTTGGAAAAGAAAAATAAAATTATATCTCCGAAAGAAAAAGAAATAATAGCTTATCATGAAGCAGGACATGCTATTTGTGGGTGGTATCTAGAATTTGCGAGTCCTTTAGTAAAAGTTACAATTGTACCGCGAGGACCTGGCACTCTTGGGTATGCACAATATTTGCCAAAAGAAGAACACATCACTAGAACAGAGCAATTGCTTGACAGAATGTGTATGACTTTAGGTGGTAGAGCAGCCGAAAAAATAGTCTTCAACAAGATATCTACAGGAGCTCAAAGTGACTTAGATCAGGTAACAAAAATTGGATATAGTATGATCTCCATATTTGGGATGAACGAAAAAGTTGGAAATGTATCCTTTTACGGAATGCAACAAGACAACTTTAATAAGCCATACTCTGAAGATACTGCCACATTAATTGATGATGAAGTAAGAAAGTTAATAGATACTCAATATGCTAGAGCTCAACAACTACTAATTGATAAACGTGATGATCTCAACTTACTAGCAAAGCACTTACTTCAAAAAGAAGTGCTACTTAAATCAGATGTGGAACGTCTAATCGGGAAAAGACAAGAGGAAGAAGTACACATTCCAATGCATAAAGAAGATATTAAAAGTATTAACGAGAGTGAAACATCCATTGAACTCTAAAACAAAAGGGGCTTTATTGGCCCCTTTTGTTTTCTATATATCTTAGTAAAGATGATCCGAATTCCTAAAACAGAAAATAAATCATTGCAAGCTTGGAATGCTGCAGATGAATTGCTCGTACAGCACTATAATAATAACGAATCAGAAGGTGGCAATGTATTAATTATTAATGACAGATTTGGCTATTTAGCTAAACAAATTAAGAGTTCAAATATCATCTGCTGTATTGATACCAAATCTCAAAAAGAAGCGATTATAATCAACAATACCGAAAGTATTAAACAAATTGTTTTCAATCAAAAAAGAGAATTAATAACTGAAGTACAAACGGTAATAATAAACATACCTAAATCATTAGAATTACTAGAATCATACTTAGATCTCGCTTACTCTCATTTAACAAATGAAGGAACTGTCTATCTAGGTTTTATGACAAAACATTTCACAAAAAGTTATTTAGACCTTTGTGAAACTTACTTTAGAGCATTATCTCAATCCAAGGCTTTTAAAAAAGCAAGAGTATTGACACTAAAAAGTAAAGTAGAAGTAAAACCAAAATATGTAGAAATAAACGAAATAAACTTAGCTCATGACTCCTCTAAACTTGTCCAATACAAAGGTGTGTTTAGCAAAGATCACATTGATTATGGTACTAGTTTTCTAATAGATAATTTAAAAATTAAGCCCGATGAAAAAACTGTACTTGATCTCGGATCAGGGAATGGTGTAATATCCTATCATATCAACACACATTTTTCTAATAAAGAATTGCACCTTTTGGAGGATTCATATTCTGCCCATTTATCAGGAAAATTAAACATTGATGGCGCTAATATATTTCACCATTGGGATTATAATTTAGAAGCATTCTCACCGCTTCAATTTGATTTAATCATTACCAATCCACCATTTCATTTTGGTCATGAAATTGACCTCTCCATACCTATGGACTTAATTGATTCTTGTTATAATTATTTAAAACCATTAGGTAGACTACTGATAGTGAGTAATAGCCACATCAACTATACAAATTTATTAAATCGTCAATACCTTAAAGTTGAAATAAAGTATTCAAATAAGAAGTTCAATATTTGGGAAGCTATTAAATGAAAATAGGTAAGAAGTAATTTGAAAAAAGAAATCTTACTTTTGCCAACTAGAAAAACGTAAAAATGACTGTAGATTGGCAAAATGGCCCAGCGATACAAGCAATAAAAGAACTAAAATTAGTTTCTCCCACAATTGAATTTTTAGACAATGGTATAAAAGTGTTAACAGTTAACGGGGAGCCAAGACCTATAACCAAAATTGATATTGTATTTAAAGGAGCTAGATGGTTAGAAGAAAAAAAAGTGACCGCTAGATTTGTATCTGCCTTATTACGAGAAGGCACAAATAAATATTCAGCATTAGATATTGCAGAAACACTAGATTTTTGTGGAGCTAATATCAAATCATCTTCAAATTTAGATTTTAATTATATTAGTTTTTCATGTTTGAATAGACATTTGGATACTATATTACCTTTAATCGCCGAGATAGTATTGGATCCAACTTTTTCTGAAGATGAAATAGATAGATTCAGAAATAAAAGTCTAAACAATCTAGCTTTAGACCTTGCCCGAAATGAATTGAACTGTTATAGAGAATTTACAGCAATGTTATATGGTGAAGACCATCCATATGGATATAATACTACAAAAGAAGCACTCAATAGTATACAACGTTCAGATTTAGTATACCAGTACAGTAAGTCCTTCAATTCTGATAATTGTTTTATTATTGTTACTGGTAATCCGCATAAAGATTTGATAAAAGATTTGAACACAAGATTTGGGCAATTTAATAAGACTACTCCAGAGTTTAGTTGGATTGAGCCAAATCTAGAATACCAAGGAGTTACTAGTTACTTTAATACAAAAAACGAGCTTCAATCTGCAATTAAATTAGGAAGGAGGGTTGTCAAACAAAATCATTCAGACTATCCCGCTCTATTTGTATTAAATACATTGCTAGGGGGTTATTTTGGCTCTAGATTAATGTCCACTATAAGAGAAGATAAAGGACTCACATACAATATCTATTCAACAATTGACAACCTCAAATATGATGGATATTTTTATATTGCCACTGAAGTAGCAAATGAAACTGTTGATGAAGTCCTAGATGCTATCTATGAAGAAATAAACAAACTAAAAGCAGAAAGCGTCAAGCAAGATGAACTTAAAATGGTAAAGAGTTATATCACAGGTAATTTTTTATCCCTAGTAGATGGATCATTTAATATAGCCTCGCTTCTTAGGTCTTTAGAAATAGAAAACAGAACACTTGCTGATTTTGAAGCGTTTTATAGAAACATATCAATAATTGAAGAATCAGACCTAAGATCAATTGCCCAAAAATATTTAAATCTTGGAGATTTTGGGACAGTAATTGTAAAATCAAATAGTAAATAAAAAAGCAGCTGATATAAAATACATCAGCTGCCTTATAATTTATAGAATAGTTAGAATTAAATCTGAGTCAAAGTAGACACAAATTGAAATCCAAATTCCCAATCAGTAGTAATAGTGATAGTCTTAGTAGCTGGATCGATACTAAATCCACTCATACCAAGGGCTCCACCGAAACCCCCAACTTCTATCATTTGATCATGTGTAAAGCTATTACCCGGAATATCATTAGCCGTAACAACCATACCAGTTGCAGCATACGTAAACCCAAGACCTCTACCAATAGTATACCATCCAGTAATAGCATCAGAGATAGCATATTTCCCACCACCTAAATCTTTGATGATGATTGGAGCCATATTTGTATATTGAGGACCTGCAGTAACATTTCCGCTTGACAACGTTGTTCTTTTTACTGTAGCTTTATACATTCCTGCAATACTAGTCACAAAGTCACCATTACATTCTTCCCAAACGATTTTTCGTGAAAGTGAACCTGGAATCCCATCTTTGTTTTCAGCACTATAGCTTACACTATAGACATCTGAACCGTCAACAGTAGTTCCACCAAAGTAGTTACCAGAAATCACAGTAGTTACTGGAATGGCAGTACCTTGCTCTTCAGCCGTAAGGCCTGCATCTGAGTAAGATGTTGCACTGCAATCTAGAACTATTGAAGGCTCACCTAGAAGTGTTAATTTAGGTAAAAATGTTGTTTTTGATGCTTCCGCAGTATTTTCATATTTATCACAACTCATAAAAGCTGAAACTATGAAAATACCTAGAAATAAAAATTTTATATTTTTCATTCTTATTATTTTTTAGATTAAAAATTAGTTATCCCAAAATATTTTGTCTGTAATAGATCTCTGAGCAGGAGCATTAGGATTTAAGCTTCTTTCAGATGCTGGATATAACCATGCAGATGGAAATTGACCAGCTGGTATAACAGATAAAGGTGGATTTTGGAAAATACCTCCAGTAAATATTCTATTACCTGGTCTATCAAATCTTCTAGTTTCAATCCAACCTTCGTCTTCTTGAGTACCATTTAAAGATATCCATTTTTGAACACCAATTTTATTCAGTTTTTCGTCCAATGAACCACCGTAGTTTAAAGTTGCTGTGTAGTCACCTGCACCTGCTAAACCAATATTAGTAAAGTTAGCAGATATTGCATTTGCAAAAGCAGTCGCATCATTATCAGCTGTACCATATCTGGCAGCTGCTTCAGCTCTTAAAAACCAAACCTCATAATCACTCATCAATACTACAGAGTTAGCTGGGCCGTAAGCATAAGGAGATGAACCACTATAATCACTTGCCGGAGCCGTAAAAGGTTCATCGTCAATTGTCCCTTGATTAATACCACGTATTTGATCTTTAAAAGTTCCAGTAGTTGCTTTTGAATAAAAAGAGTTAACTCTAGGATCGTTTAAATCGTTTAATACATTTACCGTAGCATTACTAGCAAAATAGAAATCACCAACTCCCCATTCGAATCGAGCGAACATAGGGTTTTGAGCACCACTAATATCACTAAATCCAACTTTAGCAACATCTGAAGGAGAAGAGATAAAAGAACCATTTGCAATTAAAGCTTTAACTGCGTCGCCATTAGGAGACACTTCTGATAATCTCATTAATAATCTTAATTTTAATGAATTACCAAACTTTTTCCAAGAAGAAAGATTTCCGCCATAAACAAAGTCATCGGATCCAATTTCAGAGGTAGCGTTTTCTAAGACAGCCATTCCTTCATCCACTCTCGAAATCATAGAACCATAAATGGTTGCTGCGTCATCATATTTAGGAGCTAAGATAGCGCCTTCCGAAATTTCTCCTGAAACTGCTTCTGAGTAAGGTACATTGCCAAAATGATCAACTAATGATTGATAAATATATGACTCCAGTAACATACCTACACCTTTGTAAGATGCTTTATCACTCTTAGTCAAAAACTTAACATCAGTTAAACAAACAGCATATGCTCTGCTCCAAACATTGTTGTAATCATCTGGTTGAGCAACAAATCTCTCTTGGTTTCCTATTGAAACACCAATACCCCAAGTATAATATTGCGCCCATAAAAATGATGCAGAGTTTAAATCTGTATCCACTAAGTAACCCATATTACCAAGTATACTTGAAAGTACTTGACTTTCATTGGCAGAGGGTGAATTGTTTGGATCAATATTAATTTCTTCTAAGCTTTTATCACAAGCTACCATAGAAAATATGGCAATTAATATCAATGATTTTAATATATATTTCATATTTATTTTATTTTAAAAATTTAAAATGTAAGTTTTAAATTAACACCAAAGCTCTTAGCTGGAGGCGTTTGTGTTGTTTCAATACCTGTCGCATTTCCAGTAAGGGCAGGACCATTAATTTCTGGATCTGCAAAAGTATTACCTTCTGGCAACCAAAACTTAACATTCTGAGCGAATAATGATATTGTAGCACCAGCAATAGATCCTTTCTTAATTAAGCTTTTAGGAAAATCATAACTAAGACCAATCTCTCTTAACTTAACATAACTTGCATCAACGATGTATGTCGAAGCAGCAGGATCATAGTTCGTGAAATAATCTTGCTCAGTGATCTCGATATCATTTGGAGTGAATGTACCATCTCCATTATCAATTACTGAATTAGGGAATACATAAGCTTCTCTGTTGTATTCAGCAGTGTGAATAGCTGTTCCATTAAATTCTGTAAAGAACTGAGTTTGAGAAACAAAAGAACCTCCTTGTTTAATATCAAAAAGAATATTAAATCCAATTCCTTTATACTTAGCACTGGTTCCAAAACTTGCAGTATAATCTGGTTGGAAAGAACCTAGATATACTTCATCATCTGTATATACTGGATAACCAGTATTAGCATCTACAATTACTTGACCAGCATCATTTGTCTTAGGTGCTTGAGCTTTGTAAGTACCAAATGGCAATCCTTCTTTAGCTACAATAGAAACACCAGGTGTATAAGGACCTCCAACTACCAGTTCATCAATTTCATCTGTTATTTTCTCTACCTTATTTACATTCCTTGCATACGTTGCAAAAACATCCCATTGAACATTCTTAACAATTCCAGAAAGTGGCTTCAATGTTAAAGTTAACTCGTGACCTTTGTTTGTCATTCTACCAATATTGGCTACTGTACTTGTGAATCCAGATGATCTTGGAAGACTAATTTGTACAATTTGATCAGAGTGGTCAGATGAGTAATACGTATATGCGACATTAATTCTATCTTTCCACAATCCTACATCAGCACCCAACTCAAATGTTGTAGTTAACTCTGGACGTAAGTCTGGATTTCCGATACTATTACCAGTGGTAAATCCAGGTTGGCCATTAAGAGGAAAAAATAATGAAAAATCACCTAAAGTTTGTATTGTTGGGTTACCAACATACGTTGATTGTAGTAAATACAGCCCCGCATCTTTTCCAGATGTACCATAACTACCTCTAAGTTTAGCAAAACTAAGAGCATCACTTTGTATATCAAAAAGATCACTTACGATTACAGATGCACCAATTGCATTATAGAAAAATGAGTTATTAGCAGCAGGAAGAGTCGAAGACCAGTCATTTCTTGCTGAATATTCTAAAAATGCCATGTTCTTATAACCTAATCTTGCATTTCCTAATAAACCGTAAATTCTATATTCTGTATTAAATTGTGACGATCTTGAAGCTTGAACACCGTTATTCAAATTATAATAACCTGGTACAACAAGTCCACCGTTAGTAGTTCCTGTCAATGACTTAGAATCTTTTTGGAACCAGTTATACCCAGCAGTAACATCTAAAGAAATATCATCTGTCAATGCTCTTGTATATTGAGCTAAAGCAGTCATATCAAGATTGATATTTTGCTTAAAGAAATTAGTGTAATCTCCCAATGAAGAATGCTTAGAATTTCTAGTACCTAAACTAAAATCATCTCCCCAAATCAATTGGGTTGCAGGTGTAAATGCAGGAGTCCATGTATCAATATTTGTAGTTACAACATTTGTTCCAAATCGACCAATAATGTCAAGACCAGGAAGTAAATTGTAAGTAACTGCTACATTTCCTAAGAAGTTGTTTATATTTCCTTCATTACCATATTCGTTAAGAATATAGTACGGATTTACAGAAGAGTAAGAACCCCAGTAACCATCAATATCATGGAAAGGACTCTTATAATCTCTTAATTCACCAAAAGGAATATTCACAGGAGATTGAACAGCCATTGAATATGCATTATTACCTTCAAATGCTCTTGAACCTTCTTGAGCAGTATTTTGAGCTGTATTTGCATATGAAATATTAAAGCTTGTATTTACTCTGTCTGACAATTTTGCTCCTGCACTTAAAGAAAGTGTATTTCTTTTGTACGAAGTATTATCTACAATACCATCTTGGTTGACATTTGAATAGGAAGCTCTATAATTAAAGCCTTTTGAATTTCCTGATAATGAAATACTATTAGACAATGTAGTACCTCTGTTAAAAAACTCATTCAATTGGTTATCAACATTACTATATGGTCTTGTAAGCGCCTCTAAAGCACCATCACCATCAGTATCTATTGGACTTGTCCAAGGTCTAACTACACCATCAAATGCAGGTCCCCAAGACCAGTTTTCTCCAGAATCAAAATGTAAATTGTCATACCCTTGCCCAAATTTGTCTTGTCTTTGAAGTAATACATAGGCAGTTTGAGTAGAAAAAGAAGAGTTTAAATCTATTTTCATATTCCCATCTTTTAAGTTTCCTCCATTCTTCGTTGTAATTAATACAACCCCAGAAGCTCCTCTTGAACCATATAGAGAGGTCGCGGAAGGTCCTTTAAGAATAGTCACAGATGCAATATCATCAGGATTGATATCATTAAATCTGTTACCGTGATCTGCATATCCTGTAGTAGATGTTCCTGCACCACCGGAAGTTGATTCATTATCAATTGGAATACCATCCACAACAATCAAAGCATTGTTGTCTCCAGTCAATGAACCTTCACCTCTCAAGACAATTCTTGTAGATGCACCAACAGATCCAGAACCCGTAGTAAGCCTAACACCTGCTGTCTTTCCTCTTAAAGCCTCTAACGTGTTTTTGTTTGGAGATGAAAGTAAGTCTTCACCTGAAACAGATTGATTGGCATAAACCACATCACGTGAATTTCTTTCAATTCCGGCCGCAGTAACTACAATTTCATCGAGCAATTGACCCTCTGCTAAAGTAATTGTAACCATGTCTTGGCCTGAAATATTAACAATTTGATTGTCATACCCCGTATAACTAAATTCAAGAGTACTAATATCACTCGGCACACTTATACTAAATGAACCGTCAAAATCTGTAATAGTACCAACGGTAGTACCAGGAACTAAAACATTTGCTCCAATTAATGGAACGCCATCAGTGTCTAACACTGAACCTTTTACCACTCTTTGTCCATAGGAAAACCCGACAAGGAATAGCATAAGAGAAAAAATAATCGTAAGTTTTTTCATACTAAACTTTAGTTTGATTAAAAAATAAATTGCTTCGTTAAAATCGATATTTGGGTATCTATAACAATTATGTAACATTAAATTAACAATTAATGCTGCCTGCAAAGAAAGAGAATTTTAGAATAGAACATAAATATTAACAAAGAAAAATTAATATCTTAATCTAAATCTAATTTCAATAATTTGGTGAAAAAGTTAAATTCAAAATATAAATAAAAATGACCTTAATTTTCGAATCTTAACTTTACTATTATACTGAATAT
>JBBKVK010000099.1:0-11344 GCA_037968395.1 Saprospiraceae bacterium
CATATTGTTAATCCCTAGGCAAATCAGCTGTCTGTCGAACAAATTCTTTGGTAGGCAGGTTAAACCCGGATTATGCGATAGACAATCTATTGCGGCTTGAAATAGCTGCAAAATATATCTTTTCACTAAGTTTTCTACTTACACCATCCCGTTGTACAACGGGGTGCTATAAGCAGTAAAACTTCATATTTTACCAGCCTGACCGGCTGGCAGGTTGCTCTTTCAACCCTCATAACGAAGCCCTATCACATAATCCGGGTTAAAAAGCAGCTTTTCATTAAATTTAGTTTCTGGCTTACAGTACTTCAGGATGAAAATGAAATTTGATTTCTATCTGAATTTCATATAGCCCTTGACGCTTAAACAACGGCTTACTTGTATATCAGGTTAAGATACTTTATTAAATTACTTCATTGCTTTACTTTTTTTGTAATTTATTGGACAATACTATCCTAAAGGAATGAACGATAAGAGTACTAAGTCATAACTTTACTAATTCCTAATCATACAAATAACTTTCTGAATTGTGTAAGAGTCTTGGGGCTAAATAGGGTCACCTTTGCACAGTGGGAATAAATCAATAAATATAAATGTCAAGAAAAATGAAGCAAATAGAGGGTTTAGACAAAGGGAAATCACATATCATTGTTGAAATAGTAGAGTATATACCGAATGCTGTTGTAAGTAAAACTATCATTAAGAAAACAACAGGAAACATCACCGCTACGTCTATGGCTAATGGTGAAGAACTAGGAGAAAAGACCAGTCCATTTGATACCTATGTTCAAATTATAGATGGTACAGCACAAGTTACTATCGACGATAAAAGAATTTCATTAAAGCGGGGTGAAGGGATGATTATTCCAGCACATGCAAAGCAAAGTTGGAATGCCAACGTACAGTTCAAAATGGTAACAAGTGTTATTAAAAGTGGATATGAGGAGTAATGTAATTTAACCAATAAATAATTTAATAAATGTCAAAGAATATAGAAGTAAAAAAGAATTCGGGGAAAATGGCCGCTCATAGTACTCCAAAAGAAAAAAAAGCATTAAAGACAATTAAAAAACAAGAAAAAAGAGATAGAGGGCAAGATATCTTATAAATAATAAAACTACATGGTAATAGTAAACAAACTTGGGATTATACTTAGTAAAACGAACAATGATTTTGAGTGTGATGGTGTGCTCAATCCCGCAGTCATCAAAGTAGATGATACCATACATTTGTTTTACAGAGCAGTAGCTAAAGACAACCATTCTACTATTGGATATTGTCAACTATCTGCACCCATGAAAGTAGAAATGAGAATGAATGAACCCCTTCTTGTTCCAAAAGAAGACTACGAATCTCAAGGTGTAGAAGATCCTCGAATCGTGAAGATTGAAGAAACTTATTATATGTCATACACAGCGTATGATGGTATCAATGCTTTAGGTGCTATAGCTACTTCAATGGATTTGAAACTTTGGGAAAGAAAGGGCATTATGGTACCTCAAATCAACTATGAAGAATTTCAACATTTGACGGAGTCATACGGGTCAATTCATGATAAATACATTCGATTTAATCATTTTCAATCAAGCCAAGAAGATCAAGAACATAAGATACTTTTGTGGGATAAAAATTTAATTTTATTTCCACGAAAGATTGATGGAAAATTTTGCTTTCTCCATCGCATTAAGCCAGACATCCAGATTGTGGTTGAAATAGAAAATCTAAAAGATTTAACCATTGAATTTTGGCAAAACTACTTTTTTCATTTTAATGAACACATTGTGCTAGAACCCAAGTATGACCACGAACTAAGCTACATTGGAAGTGGTTGTCCACCTATAGAGACTGAAGTTGGTTGGTTAATTATATACCATGGCGTCTATGATACTATAAAGGGATATATATATTCAGCATGTGCAGCTTTACTTGATTTAAATAACCCTCAAAAGGAAATTGCAAGACTACCTTACCCTTTGTTTTATCCAGAAAAAGAATGGGAGCTCAAAGGGGAAGTAAACAATGTATGTTTTCCTACGGGGAGTATTCTAGAAGACGATACTCTCTACATATATTATGGGGCTGCCGATGAAAGAATTGCTGTTGCCTCTATGAGTTTGAAAGAACTGTTAGCTGAATTAGATTTAAATAAAACTTGAAAAAATACTTTTATGACACAAAATATTCATTTATATCAATCACAAGCTAGACCAATTGTTTTACAACCTTCTATGGAGTATTTAATAGAAGATATAGAATTGGGGCTCGAACAAGAACAAAATTACTCTGAAATACTATTTATAACTTCTTTTCCACCCAGAGAATGCGGTATAGCTACCTATTCTTTAGATTTGATAAATGCTTTGAATGACACATTCGAACAGTCTTTTAAATACTCAATTTGTGCATTGGAAACGGAATCACAACTCCTTAATTATCAAAACCAACCCAAATTTATTTTAAATGTAGATGATCGAAATGCTTTTATAAAAACTGCATTTCAAATCAATAAAAATAACAATATCAAGTTGGTAGTAGTCCAGCATGAATTTGGTTTTTTTGCAAACAAAGAAGCAGATTTCAAGTCCTTATATGAGCATTTAATAAAGCCTATTATATTTGTATTCCATACTGTACTACCGGAACCGAATGATGGATTGAAGACAAATGTACAGAATATGACTACCATTGCTTCATCAATCATTGTGATGACCCATAATGCAGCTGCAATATTAATAAATGAGTACGATGTATCTCCTGATATGATTCAGATAATTCCTCACGGTACTCATTTAGTACCGCCATTAGATCGAAAAAAAGTGAAAAAGATCTACAATCTTTCTGGTAAAAAAGTGCTTTCAACTTTTGGGTTGTTGAGCAGTAGTAAAAGTATAGAAACGACTTTAGATGCTCTCCCTGCTGTTGTCAAAAATCATCCAGAAGTACTGTTTTTAGTCTTGGGTATCACACACCCATCTATTGTTGAGCAAGAAGGAGAGAGGTATAGAAATATGCTAGAAGAGAAAGTGATTGCTCTAAATCTTCAAGACAATGTACGATTTGTAAATAAATATCTTTCTCTGGCTTCACTTTTGGAGTACCTACAGTTGACCGACATTTATTTATTCACTTCAAATGACCCCAACCAAGCTGTCAGTGGCACTTTTTCTTATGCGGTGAGTTGCGGTTGCCCTGTTATATCTACCCCTATACCTCATGCCAAAGAAGTATTGAGCAATGATAATGGAATAATTGTAGATTTTGGAGATTCTACCCAATTTGCAAAAGCTATTAATTCCTTGTTAGCAGATGAAGTATTAAGGGCAGCGATTTCATCTAATAGTTTTCATGTAATGGCTTCAACTGCTTGGCAAAATTCAGCAATTGCCCATGCATTGCTCTTTGAAACAGTAACAGCTAATACTAGCGACCTAACTTATAAAATACCGCCTATTAATTTAGCCCACATTCAAAAACTGACCACATCGTTTGGAATGATTCAATTTTCTAAAATCTCTAAGCCAGATATTCATTCGGGATATACTTTGGATGATAATGCAAGAGCTATGATTGCAGTTTGTCAGCATTACGAAATGTCCCAAACAGAAAGTGATTTAAGTTTAATTAAAATCTATATGAATTTTATAAAACATTGCTTGAGGCCTAGTGGCTTGTTTTTAAATTATGTAGATGAGCATAAAGAACTCACTCAACAAAATTATTCTGAAAACTTGGATGATAGTAATGGCCGAGCAATCTGGGCTTTGGGGTACGCTAGCTCTTTAAAAGATATTTTACCTAAAGCTTATACCCAGGAAGCTGATGATCTTTTGCAAAAGTCTTTAAAACATCTAGAGAGCATACATTCTACTAGAGCCATGTCATTCATCATAAAAGGTTTACAATACCAGGACAAAAAAGAAAATATATATTTAATAAAATTACTTGCTGATCGATTGGTAAAGATGTATAAGCATACCAATACTGACACTTGGCATTGGTATGAAGATTATTTGACCTATGGCAACAGTCTTTTACCCGAAGCTATGTTATGTGCATACGTAAGCATTAAAGATGAAACTTATAAAAGAATTGCCATAGAAAGTTTTGAGTTTCTACTATCCAAAATCTTTGTAGATGGTAGAATAAAAGTGATCTCCAATAAAGGTTGGCATATAAAAGGCCAAGACTTAGAAAATAATGTAGGTGGTGAGCAACCCATTGATATTTCTTACACCATACTAGCATTAGAGAAGTTCTATTCAGTATTTAATGAGACACATTATAAAGAAAAAGCAGAAGTGGCATTTAGTTGGTTTCTCGGAAACAATCATTTGCATCAAATAGTCTATAATCCTTGTACTGGTGGGTGTTATGATGGTGTGGAGGAATTCAACGTGAACCTAAATCAAGGGGCCGAATCTTCAGTGAGTTATCTGATGGCAAGGTTGGCAATAGAACGCTTACACCTAAAACATTACCCTATTCAATTTAAAGATGAAATTTTATCGGACTGGGATAGTGTTGTTGCACCGCTAAGTTAAAACCCTCACTTCAATTTATTGTGCAAGAATGATACCTAATTATATAACTTTTAGGCATTTATTATGCTCAACTTTGTGTTGTTGTGAAAATTCATTCACATTATAATAAATTTACGATGAAAAATAATTCCGAATTACAATTGGACGTACAAAACGCCATAAAATGGGAGCCACTATTACATGCCGCAGAAATAGGAGTTACCGCCAAAGATGGCGTAGTTTCATTAACGGGAACAGTAGATAGTTATGTTAAGAAAATGGAAGCAGAAAATGCTGCCAAAAAAGTAAATGGAGTTAAAGGTTTGGTAGAAAATATTGAGGTAAAATTTCCTAATAACTGGACCAAAACAGATGAGGAAGTAGCCAAAGAATCATTATCAGCTTTAGAACATAATTATTCTGTTCCCAATAACAAGATAACGGTAAAGGTGGAAAACGGTTGGGTCACCCTAAACGGAGAATTACCTTGGAATTACCAAAAGGAGGGAGCACTTAGTTCTGTAAAATACTTAACAGGAGTAAAAGGTGTAACTAATGCCATTTCGATTAAATCGGATAGAAATGATATTCTTGAAAAAAAGGAAATTGAAAAAGCGATTGTTAGGTCTTGGGCAGCTGATTCAAAAATGGTCAATGTAGCTGTTTCTGGGACAACTGTTTCATTAACTGGGGCGGTAAACACCTGGCACCAAAAAGAAGAGGTGGGCAGAATTGCTTGGAATACGCCAGGTATTTGGCATGTAAATAATGAATTAAAAATCAATTAAAACATGTTACTACTATAAAATAGTGAATTGAAAAAACCTCAAACAATTGGAATTTAACTTCTTAAGAGCACATTTGAAACTGTGCTTTTAGGTCGTTATTTCTAAGAGTCACCCATAATAGAAAGAAAACTATTATTAAAAGTACAGTAATTTTTAACTAATATAAATCACTATAAAGAGATGAATAAATTACATAATAAAGTTGCTGTAATTACTGGTGGATCAGGTAGTATTGGAAAAGTCACTGCAAAGGTGTTTTTGGCTGAAGGTGCGGAAGTATTGCTGGTAGATATAAATGAAGATACTTTAAAAAAGACTGTAAAGGAACTGAATAGCGAACATGTAAAATATTGTGTAGCTGATGTATCAAAAGCAAAGGAAGTGCAGCATTATATTAATGAAGCAGTAAAGATATTTGGTAGAATTGACATTTTCTTTAACAATGCTGGTATCGAAGGAGAAGTAAAACCTATAGTGGACTATCCAGAAGATGTTTTTGACAAAATTATGGCTGTAAATGTAAAAGGGACTTGGTTGGGAAATAAATATGCATTGCCTCATATGAAAGAGGGTGGAAGCATTATAATGTCTTCTTCAGTAGCAGGACTGTTGGGTTTTGCCAATCTAAGTGCATATGTGACGAGTAAGCATGCCGTAGTAGGAATCATGAGAGCCACAGCCATAGAAGCTGCCCCTCTAAAAATCAGGGTAAATTCAATACATCCTTCTCCTGTAAATAATAGGATGATGCGATCCATAGAAGAAGGTGCTTCTACAGGGCATGGCGATGACGTTAAAAAGCAATTTGAAGCTTCTATACCCTTTGGTAGATATGCAGAACCCCTTGAAATTGCTAAACTCGTCCTTTTCTTAGCAAGTGATAATAGTCAATTTATTACAGGAACAACCCAAGTAATAGACGGCGGAATGTGTGCTCAATAATTGTTTTCATTTCATGTCAACGTATAAAATTGGAGTAATTTTTTTAAAAAAAAATATCAAATCATGAAAACTAGAATAGAATTAGAAAAAGATATTATCAGTATAACAACAAAGATCTATCAAGTGTATCCTGAATTATCAAAATACATTTCAGAGATGCCGGTAAAAGTATCAGGTATTTACACTAAAAATTTGAAGGACTATTACAATTCATTAGAAGAGCTTTTGATTGAATATTCAAAAACACATGAAGAGAAGCAAGGAAAACAAGGGAAGGATCCACAAGATTCAGGATATCCGATTTATCCTTCTGAAGAGGATATTTATAAACAAGATAAGAAAGTAGTACCTGAAAATACAGACATTTCGTTAAACAGAGCCCCGAATAATTTTAAAACCACTTGGAATGAAAAGAGTTTTGAAGATGATATGTCAGGAGACGATCTTGATGTGCCAGGATCCGAATTAGATGATCAACAAGAAAGCTTAGGCAGCGAAGATGAAGAAAACAACTACTATAGTCTAGGTGGAGATAATCATAAGGATCTTGAAGAAGACAATGGTTAAATCCCTATTTTAACACTAAATATAATAAGAATGAAGATACAATATAACACTGATAATAATATTAAAAGTGAAGAAAGACAAGAAGAATATTTCACTGCCCAGATAGCGGATGGTTTATCTAGGTATCAATCACATATCTCAAGACTAGAAGTACATCTTTCAGATGAGAACGGTAAAAAAGATGGCTTTAAGGACATTCTTTGTTTACTAGAAGGTAGAATCCATGGCAGACAACCCATTGCTGTTTCATGTCAGGCAGATACTATTGCTTTAGCGGTCTCTGGCGCTATTGATAAGCTTAAAAATTCACTAGAATCAATATTAGGCCAAATCAAAAATTATTAAATATAAAAATTATTAAATATAAAAAAATGAATTTGCACATAGGAATAACAGAAAGTAATCGCCAAGCAGTAGCAACTGAGTAATCAAAAAAAAAATAGTAGCCGATGAATCGATTCTTTATATAAAAACAAAGAATGCACATGGGAACATAGAAGGACAGGATTTTTATGATAAGCGTAAATTTTTCGAATTTCAGATTGGGCAATTGGACGAAGTAATAGACAATGAAGCAGAACGTATTAGATCTATTGGGCACTATGCTCCAGCTACTCTAAAAAGAGCCCCTGGATGAAATTAAAAAGACTTGGAATGAAAAGAGTTTTGAAGATGATATGTCAGGATCCGATCTTGATGTATCAGGATCCGAATTAGATGATCAACAAGAAAGTTTAGTCAGCAAAGATGAAGAAAACAACTACTATAGTCTAGGTGGAGATAATCATAAGGATCTTGAGGAAGACAATGGTTAAATCCTTATTTTAACACTAAAATAATAAGAATGGAGATACATTTTAGTACAGATGTTATTATTGGAGGCAATCAAAAGCAAGTGGCATATTTTAGTGCTCAAATAGCCGATGATCTGTCTAGGTATCAATCACATATCTCAAGACTAGAAGTACACCTTTCAGATGGCAATGCTGAAAAAGATGGCTTTAATGATATTCTTTGTATACTAGAAAGTAGGGTCAAGGGCGGACAACCTATTGCAGTCACATGTGAGGCGGATACTGTTGCATTAGCAGTGTTTGGCGCCACTGAAAAATTTAAAAATTCACTCGACTCCATATTTGGGTATAATTATAAATTAATAAAACAATGAACACACACATAGGAATAACAGACAGTAATCGCCAAGTAGTAGCAACTGAGTTGTCAAAAATATTAGCCGATGAAACGATTCTGTATATAAAAACAAAGAATGCACATTGGAACATAGAAGGACAAGATTTTTATGATAAGCATAAATTTTTCGAATTTCAGATTGGGCAATTGGACGAAGTAATAGACAATGTGGCAGAACGTATTAGATCTATTGGGCACTATGCTCCAGCTACCCTAACTTCATATCTAAAGTTGACCCACCTTACACAACAATCAAGAGAAGATAATGATAGCCAAGGATTTATCTCAGAGCTGTTAGCAGACCACTCAAGCATCATAATAATTTTACGTGAACATATAAAATCATTTGCCAATAACTTTCATGATGTTGGAACGAGTGATTTCATCACGGGTCTAATGGAAAAACATGAGAAAATGGCTTGGTTTTTACGTTCACACTTAAAAAATTAGAAAGATGCATTACGAGACGTATCATTTTTGGGGAATGCATTTTTTATGGTGGTTTATTTGGGCTAGTTTTATCTTTTGGGTTTTTGCTACTCCTTATAACATACCAGGACAACGATTAAAGAAGGACACACCGCTTGACATGCTTAAAAAGCGATTTGCTTTAGGGGAAATTGGCAAGGAAGAATATCTAGAAAAGAAAAATGCAATTGAGAATAAATAAATCATTAAAAACTAAAAAGTATGTGTTTTTCAGCAACTGCTAGCATTGGAGCAGGTGTTGTACTCTCGGCTATTGGAATAGCAACCATTAAAAAAGTACAACACCCTTCACAATTGCTTTTCGCAAGTATCCCTTTATTCTTTGGTGTACAGCAATTAGCTGAGGGTGCATTGTGGTTAACGATCCCAAACTCAGACTACGAAAGAACTCAAGAATTCTTGACGTATATATTTTTATTCTTTGCTCAAGTTCTTTGGCCCATTTGGGTTCCTTTGTCAATTTTGAAGCTCGAAAAAAATAGCACAAAAAAGAACATCCAAAGAGGCTTAGTAGGCATAGGTTTACTAATAGGTATGTATTTGGCTTACTGCCTTATGACTTATAATGTAGAAGCAAAAATAGTTGGATCTCACATTACATATATACAAAACTATCCAGTTTCTGTTAGAATCTATGGTGTAATATTGTATGGTTTAGCTACCATTATGCCTCCCTTCTTTTCTCATATCAAACATATGTGGATTTTTGGTATTGCCATTGTGATATCCTATATAGTTTCCGCCATCTTTTACGAACATTTCGTCCTTTCAGTTTGGTGTTTTTTTGCTTCAATTATCAGTTTGTCAATATATTGGATTATGGTCAATATTTCGAAATTTAAGGTTGTTAAATAGTAATAAATGTATTACCGATTATACAGGCTGCTTTGGGTATTAACTTTGAAAAGTAATGACAATTTTATACTACGATATTACTTAAATTACCATCACCGTAAGACAATGAGTTTTAGTTTAAATCAATGCTGGAATTATATAACTTTAATTCAAAATTGTATAAAGCTATAGGTTTGAAATAACTGCACCTTTGCATTGTTGCTACATTATCATACCAATATAAAATATATCCATTATGAAAAGTAAGTTACTGATTTTCAATATAATAATAGCTATATCGATGTGCAGCTGTAGTAGAAAGCAAGCTTTGCCTCAAACACCAGAAAAAAATTTAAGCTATGCACCACCTTCATGGGCACCATATTATGACAAGGTCTATCTAGTACCCTATTATTATCTTCCAGACATAGAATGTTATTATGATGTATTAAGTAAAGAATTCGTCTATATGCAATCGGGAAATTGGATGTTTTCCACACAATTACCTGCTTTCTATTCTTGGTATAATTTCGATAATCCATTTGTTATCATGTTGGATTATAATGTTTATCAACCTTGGATGCATCATCAATTATATGTCTCTAATTACCCGAAGTATTATTACCATACAACTTTTAGAGAATCTCTTGAAAATGAGTCAAGACCAATTCATGGTTTTAATGAAAATGCAAAGTCACCAATATTTGCAAGTAGAGCATCAAATAGTTCTATTAGAAGAATCCCTATTAGCACTAATAAAAAAGTAGATCAAAGTCACCCAATGCAACCGATGAAATATTATGGTAAGAATATTGGCAGGCCTGTAAAAGTCCAGCCACAAATGAAAAAAACGCATAAGCTGTCAAAAAGAAAACATTGATCTAACAATTGATTAAATAATCAATGTTATGAAAGATATTATGAAACTCTTCACTTCCTATAATCACACTTAAAATTTATTAAAATTATGATGGATTACAATTATCATTATGGCGGAATGCACCTAATTTGGTGGTTCGTATGGTTTATTATTATTGTCCTATTTTTCGCTAAACCGTATAATATTCCGGGTCAACGATTCAAAAAAGAATCACCAATTGACATACTGAAAAAACGTTTGGCGTCTGGTGAAATCAGTGATGAAGAATTCTTAGAAAAAGTGAAACTTCTAGAATAATTTAATTGTGAACTAGACTTATCTTTTTTTGAATTAATAGCAACCTCTTCCAAATACAGACCTATCATTAATTAACAATTAAGAAAATTTAAAATGAATCAACAATTTAAGTGTTTGCTCTTAATCCTTCTGTGTATGTCAGGATTAAATATTATTGGACAATCACAATCTATGTACACGGTAAAAGAAAATAAGAATTTTGATGTAAAGTTGTTTGGAACTTCCACCCTACACGATTGGGAAATGGATGCTATCAATACTAATGGAGAAGCAAACTTTGTATTCAAAGAAGGAAGTAAAAGTGATCTCGTTTCTATTTCATCCCTTTCTTTTAGATTACAAGTTACTGACTTGAAAAGTGATAATAATGGCCTTAATAAAAATGCTTATGAAGCTTTAAAATCTAATGAATATAAAGAAATTTGTTACATATTAATTTCCTCTATACTCTATGATGCAAAGGAGGGTTATCTTATAAAATCGAAAGGTAATCTAACAATTGCAGGTGTCACCAAGGAAATAGAAATGGATGTTCACGGTAAGGTTAATGATGATGGTACCATTATCACTAAAGGCTCCTATAAACTAAAAATGACAGATTACGGTGTAGAACCACCTTCTTTTATGTGGGGTGCTATGAGAACAGGGGATGAGCTTACACTTGAGTTTGTAGTAGTTTATAAAAAATAAATAAGGGCAATATGCCTTATTTAAAAATCAACAAATAATTATAAAATGAGAATAAATCTATTTCTACTATTTTGCATGTTTTCAATTAGTTTAAAGTCGCAACAACCAAGTATTCAATACTTTAGACCAAACAGTAATAATGGGCTGAA
>JBBKVK010000100.1:0-9353 GCA_037968395.1 Saprospiraceae bacterium
GGTCTATACTACGGGGTAGTATTAAGATAATTTTTTAAAAAAATAATATAAAAAAGGGGTAGTGAAATCTACCCCTTTTTTATTTAAATTTTTCTGTATTGAAATATTTATATATATCCCTTATGTTTTTTCTAAGTCAAAATATAAGTAGCCAGAAATTTATAATTTTGGATAGTGACTTTAGTTTAATAGAGAAAAAGGACTTTAAAGCTGATAGTAAAAACAGCCTAATTATGGGGCATGTGCTATACAATAGCTCAGACGATTCAGCAGAATTCAACATCAAATTTCCAGAGATGGAAAAATGGATTTTACGTGATACTATTTTGATAAAGTATAAAAATGATACTATATTTTCTCAACAGTTTGTAGGGACTTTAAGCGAAAACTTTATATTTAAGAGCATTTTACAGCCTAGTGAAAATGATTTTGGATTAAAGGCTGCCGGATTTGAAATAGATGAAGTCCAAGAAATGGATGGCATTATCACTATATCTTGGCTTGCACCACCTAATTTAAAACATGTTGTAAATAAAGCTGTTTCAACCCTCAAGGATAACCTACTTCAATCCGTGACATTTTTAGATACGCAAGACAAAATAATGAATCAAACTATCTATGAAAAGTATGAATTAATTAATACAATGCCAATTCCAGTGCATATTTCTACTCGATTTGTAACAGATGACAAATCTATAATTAAAGTTCTAAAATTAAAGAATGTTAAAATTAATTAAGGGTATGAATTTTGTCATGTTGTTGTGCTTTGGGTTATCGATATATTCACAAACAAATGCAGACTTAAATTTTTTCGATAATTCAATTTCAATGATTTATCAAAAAAAACTTAAGACAAAAGAAATCTTTAAAGAAAACCTAAAGGGTAATGGTTCAGAAATTCAATATTTTGCTACTGGCCTATTTTTTATTTATAAAGAGTTTATATCTTCTCAAGATTTTAATAGCTGTGCTTTTTACCCTTCTTGTTCGGTATATGGTCTTGAATGTGTTAAAAAACATGGTCTAATGAATGGAAGTATAATGACATTTGATCGACTTACTAGGTGCAATGGGTTTAGCCCTGAAAAATATGAAAAAGATTATAAAAAAAATCTATTTATAGACCCTCTAGAAAACTAATTGTTGTTGAAAAAAAACATTTTGATAAAGCTTGTCCAATTCATAACCCTAATATTTATTTGTGTAAATTTAAAATCACAGAGTATAGATAGTATAAATACCGTAAAATTCGCTAGCTTTTTAGAGGATAGCAAATTACATAAATTCGCAGCCGAAGAGTATGAAAGGCTATACTTCTATTATCCACATGAATCTTCTTTTTTTAATAAAATGCTTAAAAACTATAGACTTTCAGGTAATATTAAGGCAATTTCTCAACGCATAAATAATAATACTATAAAATCAGATACTGCTATAATAATATACACATTAGGTTTAATTGATGCAAAACAATATGAAGAAGCAACTCAAGTATTAAAATACAACTCCAATTTAGTCCCCATTGAAATACGCAATAGATTAGAACTAGATTTGAAGCTGATAAAAGGAGAATATAAAAGTGCTTTAACAACGTATAATGCAAACGAAATGACTGATACTTCATATTTGTCTAGGATAGTAGGAGGAATAATGTTGCCAAGAAAAAGCCCCCTAATTGCTGGTATTATGTCTGGACTCATACCAGGATCTGGTAGAGCCTATGCTCATGATTATAAAGATGGTATCGTAAGCTTAATATTTGTAGCATCAACCGGATATCAAGCATACAGGAGGTTTAAAGATAAAGGAGTGAAGTCTGTTTCAGGTTGGATTTATGGAGGCTTAACTTTAGGCTTCTATATAGGCAATATTTATGGGTCTGTATCCTCAGCTAAAATGTTTAATCAAAAAAAGAGAGATGAGTACAATGTCAACACTAAAAACTACCTTGATTTGTATTATTCTGATCTTTAGAACTTTACAAACTGATTGTCAAAATAGACAAGATTCAATTTTAGCTGACTATTTATATAGCAATGGTAATATTGATTTGGCATTAAAAGAAAATTTAAAATCATATTTATTTTCAAACCATCAGTCTGACAAATATTTACCTCTTAAAGTTGCTAATTTATTTTTTGAAGTTAATGATTACCAAAATGCAATAAAATACCTAGATATCCAATATAACTCCTTAGGTCTTGATGACCCAAAGAGAGAAGAAATTAGATATCAAAAGATAAAAATATATATTACAACTAATCAATTTAAAAGTGCGGAAATTGAAATTTTACAACTTAATGAACGCTCAGTTTCTGATTTAAATAAATATTACTTTTATAAAGGAATGATTTATTATCTAAATGATGAATATGTTAATGGACTTAATGTCTTAAACCGCCTAAATTATTTGGATGTAGAAAGTTATAAGAAGCTAAACACTATTTGTAAGTTATTAATTATTAATTTAAAAAAGAAAACAGACGCTTACCAAATTGCAAGTGGCATCATACCCGGACTAGGACAATATTTTTCTGGTGATATACCATCAGGACTAAATTCTACAATATTAAATGGAGGTCTATTGTATTTGTTCTTTTCAGTTGGAGAACGATTATCTTATGGTGATGCATTTTTATCAGTTGGTCCTTGGCTATCTAGATATTTTATTGGTGGCGTTGGAAATGCTAAGACTGCTGCCTTAACGAAGAAAAACAAAAAGAAAGCAAAATTGATCAAAGAGACATTAAATATTATTTCAACAGCCCAACACTCTAATCAATAGATGTATCAATAAGTCTCAATCTATACTTTTTACCAATAAGTAGGGTTCTTTTATAAAAAAACTTTTGGATAAGCCATCCAGCGGCTAAAGCAGTACCACCGATAACAAAAGTGTCTGTTCCAAACTGGTAATTACCACTTGCAGCTGCCAAACCACCAAATACAAACCATCCAGCACCAAATGTCATTAGTCCTTTTCCAAGATAACTTGCGATTGGTCGATATCGCCTAATATGAGAAATCTGATCAATGCTAACTAGGGCATCAGGAAAAACAATAGTATTTTCTTGAACCATCAATTTTTGAATTTTACCAGAAAGCCACTCGTCAGATTGAAATATTTTGTACTCAAACCTTTCTCCTTCAACTAGCTTAATTGTACTTGGGTCATTTATAGTTTCTATTTGTAAGAACCGCTGAGCAAAGCTGATGTTAGAGCATAGTAGTAGTAGAAACAATAAAGTTATGAACTTAGGAATAGATAATGTCAAATTGATTTTAATCATAATATTATTGTTTATTTTAAAAAACTAATCCTTAGGATATAATGTCAAAAATATGAAAGAAATTATTGGTATTATACTAAAGCAGTGTTAAGAATAAGTTACTTGTATATTCACCATACTAATTTGTCATATTCTATATTCCAACATATTATGAAAAATCAATATACTTAAGTATGTTTGCATTATCAACTTGACTCTATTAACCAGCTAAATGACCAATAAAAATATAACATTTGTCAATAGACATTACCCTCCTAATCTAAATGTAACTGGTGAAAACATATGGGATATAGCAAACTATTTAATAAAAAATCATAAAATAAATGTACATGTCGTTCATGTAGATAGAGACTATACTGGCGGTGGAATAATGAGAGAGCCCGTTGGGACTGCCCACTTAGTTAAAACCATTTATGACGGTAATAACAGAATGCTTAGATATCTAGCAGGAATGTGGGATGGTTATTATTTAATCAAAAGAGCTAAAAAACTTAACAAAGGGCCAATAGTTGTATTAACAAGTCCTCCATTACTCCCAATGTGGGCATCGATGATGCTTATGAAAAAAGAATGGATCTTGTGGAGTATGGATCTTTTTCCAGAAGGATTTGGAGCAATAAATGAAATAAAAACTACGAGTTGGTTTTACAAATTTTCATTAAGAAAAACTTACGAAAATGCACCATCAAAAATTATAGCATTAGGCCCTAAACAAAAATTAACAATAGAAAAAAAATACAATAGAGTTTTAGATGGTGTTATCCTGCCATGTGGGGTCTTTGCAGAAAATAAAAGTACTAGCGCCATACCCGAATGGAAAAAAGAACCTAATAAAATATATTTTGGATATTTAGGCAATTGTGGCATTCCACATAATCCAAATTTTGTTAAAGCAGCAATGGATGCTATTGACTCAACCAAACATGTAATGATATTGGTAGCGTATGGTGTCTATGCTGAGGAATTAAAATCATATGCAATAGGTCAAAATGGTATTCAAATAATGGATAACGTACCTCGCAATGAATTAAGTCATATTGATGTACATCTCGTGACATTATTACCAAGTTGGACACATATAGCCGTGCCTAGTAAAGCAGTAAGTAGCGTTACTTCTGGATCTAGTATGATATTTTGTGGAAAAAAGGAAAGTGACAATTGGGAGCTATTACAAAATGCTGCTTGGCAAATTAATGATGATGATCAGTTAAAAGAAAACCTAATTAAGCTGATTAAGACAATCGATATGGAAAGTATCAAATTAAAAAGAAAACAAGCGACAGAAATCGCTAAAAAATTAAATAATATTATCTTTGAAAGCTATGATACCATAGCGTCTTGGGCAAAATAAATAAAATGAATATAGCTTTAATAACAGGATCAGGGGGATTAATTGGGAGTGAATCGGTAACCTTTTTTTCTCAGCATTTTGATAAAGTAATTGGAATTGACAATGATATGAGAAGTTACTTTTTCGGCAAAGAAGCTTCTACTGATTGGAATGTTCAAAATATAAGATCAAAAGTGGACAATTATGAACATTACAGTATCGATATTAGAAATCATGAAGACTTAGAAAGGGTGTTTGAAAAATACAATACTGATATTAAACTAATTGTACATACTGCTGCTCAACCCAGCCACGACTGGGCAGCAAAAGAACCACTTACTGACTTTGCAGTAAATGCTACGGGGACAATTAACCTCTTAGAATTAACTAGACAAAACTGTAAAGAAGCTGTTTTCATTTTTACATCCACAAATAAAGTATACGGAGACAACCCAAACTATCTTCCATTAGTTGAAAAAGAAACAAGATGGGAAATAGATAAGTCCCACCCATATTACCAAAATGGAATTGATGAAAATATGAGCCTAGATAATACAAAGCACTCTGTATTTGGAGCATCAAAAGTAGCCGCTGATGTGATGGCTCAAGAATATGGCAAATATTTTGACATGAATGTAGGAATCTTCAGAGGAGGCTGTCTGACAGGACCAAATCATAGTGGTGCACAATTGCATGGTTTTCTATCTTATCTTATGAAAGCAACCGTCAAGGGAATCCCATATACCATCTTTGGCTATAATGGTAAACAGGTTAGAGACAACATCCATAGTTCAGATTTAGTAAATATGTTTTGGCATTTCTATCAAAACCCAAAAAAAGGGGTGACCTACAATGCTGGAGGAGGAAGATTTGCAAATTGCTCTATGATTGAAGCGATACACCTTTGTGAAGAAATTTCTGGTAAAAAACTTAATTATACTTTAGGAAATGAGGCTAGAAGTGGAGATCATATTTGGTACATTAGTGATGTGTCAAAGTTTAAAAAAGACTATCCAAAATGGGAATACAAATGGAACCTTAAAGATACTATGGTAGATATTTTTAAAAGTATTAAGTAAGAGTGTAAGTTTATTTAAGTGTAAATTGTTATTTCAATTTGGAATAAAATAACGCATAGAGGTATAAATAGAAATAATTCAATATCAGCTATTATTAGGTAGAATTTTGATTATGTCTGATTCTACTTCCAAGGTGTATGGATGTTTCATATTCAATAAATAATTCTTTAATTCTTGGATTGTAGGATAATCGTTCTTACCTACAAAATCTCTTGCATCATCCACCAATACAACATGATAGTCTCCTGAAGAGAATACTGCATCGAGCTCAGCATATATTGGGCACTCTACATCACTTTTAGCTGTAACACCTCCGCAATAGTGTCCATCTAACCAATAAATTGTTTTACTTTTTAAAGTGGGCGCCAAATTAGGTAGAACTAAACCACTATCACCTTTGTGAAGATGCACATGTGGTTCCTCCTTAAAAGTAATCAATGCGTCTTGATAATACTTATCGCTTAACTCAATAGAGTGTATTTCAGTAAAATTTTTAAGTTGAGCAGAAATCATTTCTCCTTTGTAAGTTCCTGTTTCTACCAAAATTTTGCAGCCAAACTCTTTAGCATATTTACTTAAAAAAAGCTGTTTCACCTTAGGTGGAGGTGGCTTTGGAAAATTGTGTTTTTGCCAATTTAAAACCAACCAATCAATCTCAGAATCATTGATAAGACCATCATTGATCCATTCTTGTACCAAAGGGTGCTTTTTCCACTTTTTCCTTAGGTGAGGAATGTAAACAGATTTTACAAGATTAACTATTGGCCTAGGAAATGTAGATTTCATATTAATTAGCTTAATTTAAGGGCAAATTTAGGATATTAATATTAAGAAAAGATATATATGTAGTAAATAATTATATATTTGAGCAAATGGAAGAAACAATAACTAAGTTTATTAAGAGTTTATATTCAATATTAAACACTCTAGTAAGTTCATTAAAAATTTTAATGAAATCTAATTTTAGTAATAGAGTTCAATATTCACAAAATGCTCAAGGAACATGTTTTGTCATAAGTAATGGTCCAAGCGCTAAAAAATATATTGAAGAAAATAAAACTGAGCTGAATATACATGATTTGATATGTGTCAATCACTTTGCATTTTCTGAGTTCTTTCCAACTCTAAAGCCTAATAACTATATTTTACTAGATAGGAATATTTGGTTAGAAAGCAAGGGAGTTTATCCTAGATTTTTTAATTATTTAATTGATAATACTAGCTGGCCAATGATAATGCATGTCCCGTCTTATGGGAAAAATAATCAAAGAATACTTAGCCTAAGAAAAAATAAAAATATTGAACTTAAATTTTATAATTATACAGTATATAAAGGTCACGAATCAATAGGACATTATTTTTATAAAAAAGGCCTAGCTTCAATTCAATTTAGGAATGTGTTAGGAGCGGCCATATTTCTAGCTATTAATAAAGGGTATAGTCAAGTGAATATTGTTGGAGGAGATCATGATTGGCAAAAAAACATAATCGTTAATAAAGAAAATGAGATTAAAATAGAAATGACTCACTTCTATGATAAAGAAAAACAGTTTAGCCCAATATACATTGAAGGAAAAGCTCTTCCGATCCATGAACTATATTACTTATATTATCAAACTTTTAGTGCCTATCACAAATTAAATAAATATGCGAAATCTGTAAATTGTAATATTAAAAACATGTATGAATTTTCATTTATTGATGCATTTGAAAAATGAAAACTAGTATATTATTCCAACTGTCTTGGAAAATCATGATTTTACTGCAATATAATTCCATCTTGTTTTGCTATCAAACTCATTTCCATCTATATCAATCATTTTATGTTTATAATACTCCTTTACTTGAAATCCATAAGAATTTAAAATTTCAATAAACTCAAATGGCGGAATAGAAAACATTTTTTTGGGTGATATGATAAATGGTTCATTTTTAACAAAAACGCTACCCAATTGCTTAACTCTAAACCAAAATTGCATAAATCCTTGATTTTTTATGGTCCAAAAAAGCCATTCAAATATCGAGTCACCATAATTCCTCCCTTCAAATTCTTCACTATCAGGCATTTCTCCAATATAAACTAGACCACCCTTTTTTGTAACTCTATACAATTCTTTAACAGATGCAATTGCCTTCTCTACGGTTTCTGCATAAATTAATACTCCATTGCATACAACAATGTCAGCATAGTTATCGGATATGTTTGTTTTATCCATTAGACCAAGTTGAATTGATATCTAGTATTCTATAGTCTTGACTTCATTTAATAGGTATTCTTTAACCCTTGTAACTTCTTCTTCGGTAGGAAGAATGCCTTCTAACTTACCTATATTGGCATCAATCCCTCGTTGATTAGCTTTCTGTAATAACATTCCATCTCCACAACCAATATCAACTAATACCGTATCTGGGTTTAATTTGATTTTAGAAAGTATTTGATTAACAATAAATTTTGTTAAATCTGTTCGACCTGATCTTCCTGTCAGCTCATTAATGTCTTTTGATTTTGCTTTAAGACGATAAGCTTCGATGTAGGATTTAGGTTTATATATGGTCATACAGTATATTTATCTTCACAAAAAATCAAACTATAATTGGAAACAATTATTTTGTTTATTTAATCAATGGATTTTCCATAATGAATGGCCAATATGGCATTTGTTTTTATCAAGCATGGAATACCACCTAAAATAGGATACGCTAAAAACCCTTCGGAAGAATATAAAAAATTATCTGCGGTCGTTTTTAATACTTTTTTACTAATTGGGCAAAGAAATTCTAAAATGCTATTTGACTCAACATTTTTTTCAATTACAATCAAACAACTTGGATTTAAAGGATTAATTGTCGTATCAAATTCCCTATATTCAATTACCTTATAACCTAAGTCTAATGCAGTTTCAAATAATTTTGTTACATAACCATTTTTTCGCATCCTTTGCTTTCCTTCTTCACTGGCAAACTCATATCCTGGCTCTATTAAAATTAAATACTTTGACGTTATCCTGTAGAGTTCTGTTAATGCCTCTTTTTCAAAACCACCATTAGGTTCTATTGAATGGCTCGTATATACTATTTCTACCGAATTATCTGGAACAGGTACATTAAACATATCTGCAACAAATAATTTAACATTTTCCAAGTTTTTTCTTGTTAGAAACTGCTTTGCATAATTTAACCTAGACCAAGAAATATCAAAACCTAAAATATTTTTTGGGGTTTTGTTTAACTTTGGAATTACATCAGATAGTGTGGTTGCTTCCCCTATGCCAACCTCTAATAATGATTTAATCTCTAAATCTCCTGTTAAATTATTAATAACTTTAGCAATATTAAAAGTATTGAGTTGAGCATATTCTTGATTGTTGTAATAGCTTTTAATATAATTACCTGCTTGGAAATCATAGCTAATCATTATATCTTCAATAGAGTTCGTTTTATTTTCCTTAATTGAGTTTAAATATTCAATAATGTTTTCACCTTTTTCAAAAATTCCTTTTATTTTTCCTAACAAGTCAAATTGTTTCATTTTTTTACCAAAGGTAAAAAATCATTTGTTCAAATATATATTATAATATTATATATTTGAGGAAATAAAGAGCAGCATATAGATTTTGTTATTTTTATAACAAGTAATTACTACCAACTTTTACT
>JBBKVK010000101.1:0-4757 GCA_037968395.1 Saprospiraceae bacterium
TTATAAGCTAAAGTAGTATATTAAGATAGAATTTACCTTCTTTTTAACTAAATTAAAATTATATTAGCAAAGGGACACACCAAAATTATATATTTTGTCATCATATAATTATAATAAGATAAAATCGCAAATATCTTGATCGATCTAAAACAAATAATCCATTCTTGCAAACAGGGCAATCGATCTGCTCAGCGAGAGTTGTATGAAACTTACAAATCTATTTTGTTTGGCATTTGCAGAAGATATATCAATCAGTATCAAGTAGCAGAAGACATATTTACAGATGGAATGGTCAAGATTTTTGAAAAAATTGATAGTTTTAAAGGTGAAGGTAGTTTTGAAGGTTGGATGAAAAGGATTATGATAAATGAATGTCTTATGCACTTAAGAAAAAATGATGTCTTATCTAATCATTCAGATCTTGAATTTGTCCATATAGCTGAATTTCCTAATTTTGAAGACCAGATGGACGACAAACTTATTAAGGAAGCAATAAAAGAATTACCAGATGGATACCGAACAGTATTAAATTTATACATCATTGAAGGATACAAACACAGAGAAATAGCAGAGTTACTTGAAATAAGTATTAACACTTCAAAATCTCAACTAATATTGGCAAAAAAAAGGCTCAGAGAAATATTAAAAAAAAACTTGGATATTAATGCTGCATAAAATGGAAAACGAGAGAATAAAAAATTGGGGCTCAAATTATCATGAAGATCCCAAAGACAATATTTGGTCTAAAATTGAACAAAAGTTAGACGCATCAAAACCTAAAGAATCTAAAATATTCAAGCTTGGATGGAAACATTATGCCATTGCTGCTAATGTACTTCTTGTCATTGCCGTTATTGCTGGGTTTTCTGATTATTTTAATAATCATAGCAATTCTATGTTTAGCTATAATATTAATCAAAAGCCACTTAAGATGGAAGAACTTAAATATGAAGACAACTCCGCAGGCTTTTATTCTGTAGAAAATATTGTTACTTTGTCTAATGCTTATAAAAGCAAAGGATTTTAAAATATCGATAATTTGACCATTAATTTTAAAGAACAAAAATCTAATCATTGTACGGTTAACCACCCAAAAATCACAGATGATTACCAACCTATAGATTGTGGGTTATATGATTATCTTGAGATATGGGCTAGCCATCAACAAACCTTAAGTATTACATATCTTTTAGAGGATAATCATGAAAAAACAATTACTGCCATAATACATAATACACTCACTAAAAATAAAGAAGAGTTCATTGTTTTTGAATCGCAATCTCCAATTCGACTAGATAAAATAGTGCGCATCATTGAGCTACCCTAGCTAACTTTAACCCGTATTGTGTATAACTCAAATAGCTTTTTAAGACATTTCTACAGTTTGAGGCTTTCTGACGCAACATTTATATGATAAAATACATTATATTTGAATTATGAAGTAGACTAAATTTCTACATTTTATTATAATCTGATATATGAAGTATTTTATAGTATCCATTGCAATAATATTATCGATAAGTTGCACTAAAGAAAACGGTGGCTCTAAAATAGATGAAGGGCTAAGGCCTTATTATGACTCTTTTCTTTTTGAAGCAGAATCTAGAAACATTACTTTACCAGATAGTGTACTAAACATCAATTTAATATTTACTGACATCAATAACAGTAATGTGTTGGGTCAATGTAATCACAATCCTGATTCACCAGATGTCGTCCAGATCGATAGATTTTATTGGAGGACATTTGACGAACCTACTAGGGAGTTTGTTGTATTTCATGAGTTAGGTCATTGCATTTTGGACAGAGGGCATAAAGATAGCGTCGATTCAAATGGCAACTGTATTAGTTTGATGCATAGTAGTGTTGGCATTTGTAAATTTGAATTCACTGGAGAAAACAGAAAGAAATATATTGATGAACTATTTATATTCTAAGCCCATAAAAATGTATTAGCCTTTTTAATAGGTCTTTTGTCAACGGAACTAAAAGTACTCTATTGACTATATTTGTTTTTATTAATTCCAATTTATTTTATGAACTTATTCTTGAGGAAATCTATAAGACTTTTTTTATTCGTTTTATTTTCTCTATCAGCCATCAGTAATGGGCATTGCCAATCAATCAATGATGAGTGTCAAGATGCTTTCAAAATATTAGACCCTATTGATTGGTGTTCTAATCTTGGTGAGTTTTCTAATACAGAAGCAACACCTTCAGGATTTGGAGCTCCAACATGTTTTGATGCCACAGGATCAGATGTTTGGTTTACTTTTAGAGCATTTGCCACTGCTATTAACATTGTAATAAATAGCACAGGTCAAGCGAATAGCCAAGTAGCACTATATTCAGGATCATGTAGTACAAGTATTTCTGAATTGGCATGTGCCTCTGATATTAATAATTTAGGAGCAATTAGTATTTTAGAAAATGGCTTGACTATTGGTGAAAACTATTTAATAAGGGTAAGTGCAAGGGCTAATGTTAAAGGTACTTTCCAAATATGTACAAATAATTTTAATCCGCCTATTGAACCCGGCCAAGATTGTAATACTGGATCTATATTATGTGATAAATCACCCTTTGTGGTGCAAGTATTAAGCGGTGGCGGTGCTAACCCAGATGAAGGTGACGGCACTTGTTTAGAAGGTGGTAATCCTAATACTATTACTGAAGACCAGTCGTCTTGGATGAAGTGGACAGCAGGAACAAATGGCAGCTTGACTTTTACCATTACGCCACTAAACTCTAGAGATGATATTGATTTCGCTTTATTTGAGCTTACAGATATTGACCAATGTATTAATACTAACCCTTTACGATGTGTTGCTACTTCTTGTTCTGGCCCTACTGGTCTTAATCTAACGTCGGTTGATCTTACAGAAGATTTTAACTGTGAACCTAATGAAGATGGTTTTGTGCAATTTATAGATATGGAGGCAGGAAGGCATTATGGTTTACTGATCAATAATTTCTCAAATTCCTCAATCGGTTACAAAATAGAATTTGGTGGTACAGGCGAATTTTTAGGCCCTTTAGCAGACTTTAGCATTGCGCCTGATACTGGACTCCGTTGTGATCAAGATTTTACAATTACCAATAAATCAACTTTCCCAAACGGTAATATTGTGGGTTTTGAATGGAATTTTGGGGAAAGGGCCATACCTCCAGGTTCTAATTTAGCTGGTCCACATAAGATTAATTATGAGAGTTTTGGTGATAAGTTTATTGTGCTTACCGTTGTATCCGATAAAGGATGCAGGGTGACATCTGTGTTGCCTTTAACAGCAGAACCCTGCTGTGATGATGTAGATATGATAGATATAGAAGCCATAGCCGTTAATGATCCGCTTTGTTCTTATCTAGAAAACGGATCAGTTTTGGTACAAGCCACAGGTACAAACCTTGAGTATACTTATAATATCAACGATAGTGAGTATATAGATTCTCCAAGCTTTAGTAGTCTACCAGCAGGCTCATATAAAATTGGAGTAATTGATATAAAAGGCTGTAAAGACTCCTTAATAGTAGATTTAATGTCACCAGATCCAATTTTGGTAGATGCTGGTTTGGATAGTACCATCCAACTTGGATTTGATATACAATTAGAAGGCGAATACTCTCAAGTAGTCAATGAAATAATTTGCTGGACTCCGCCAGAAGGATTAAGTGACTCTATGGTCATTAATCCAATTGCTTCACCATTTGGGGCTACGACGTATACATTAACAATCAAAGATGAAAATGGCTGTTCAGCTTCTGATCAAGTAACAATCAATACAGATGTAGATAGGAACATTTATGCACCTAATATTTTTAGCCCTTTTATCAAAGATGGGATTAATGATTATTTTAATTTATTTGGAGATCTGTCAGTTGATAATATTGATCAACTCGCCATATTTGACAGATGGGGTAATAAAATCTATGATGAATATAATTTAAATATCAATGCTAGAGATCAAGGATGGGACGGTCGTTTTAACGGCCAGAAAGTTAATCCTGGTGTATATGTTTGGTACGCCAAAGTAAAGTTTTTGGATAGAATAGTTGTTGATTATGCAGGTGATGTAACAATTATTGAATGAAAAACGAAGATATATAAAGAGAGGGTTAACAACTGAATGTTAACCCTCTTTAAAGTTTTTATTCTTTAGCAGTGATTATGCTTTTGGAGTGGAAGTCTCTTGAAACTTTTTACCGTCCCATTTCCCTAACCATTCTACATCTTTTCCTACATCTTTGTAATCAAGAAAACTTTGCACTGCTTGCTTTTTTTCTTTTCTTTTAATAGTTATACTACTTTGACCGGTAGTTCTAATATTAAAATAATAAATGTTTTCTCCAAAGTCAAACTTCTTTGCCATTGTAACTAAATTTTAATGAAATAAATATTGCAATAAATCAGACTACTTTTCGCTACCGAACTTATCTAACCTATAAGCAGCTGCTAACATTGTATCTCTTCTTTGTACAGATTTTTTTACGAAATGCTTACGAGCTCTAAGTTCTTTGATCACACCAACATTCCTGTGCTTTCTCTTGTATCTCTTAAGTGCTCTATCAATTGTTTCGTCGTCTTTAATATTGATTATTAACATATTATGTATTTAGTTATTTAATTTTTTTATTAATTCAAAACGTTTAAAAAGTAACATTTAACACTACAAAAAAATGCCTTTTTTAAACAAGGCGCTAAATTAGTGATTTATCATAAAATATACAATTATTTTTAAGTAATAGTTCCTAAATATTAT
>JBBKVK010000102.1:0-2991 GCA_037968395.1 Saprospiraceae bacterium
ATAAAGATAGGTTCTATTATCATTCTCAGGTTGGTTTAGCAGTTGGATAGATGGTCACTGTAGAAAAACGTTTCACAAACTATTCTTCCACTGCTTTTTATAAGAGAATGATCATTAAAACTATGAAAAAGGCTCCCATGCCCTAGAATGGCTATAGACATTAACTTGGTAAATGGACATTCTAGTTTTTTGAAAATTAAAGGGTACAAAATGTACTTGTAAAAATATAATTAATGGCAATGTAGAATTGGTTTACAATGTCACTTAAAGATACATTCACTAGCAAAGGCTAATGGATAAAGATAGGTTCTATTATCATTCTCAGGTTGGTTTAGCAGTTGGATAGATGGTCACTGTAGAAAAACGTTTCACAAACTATTCTTCCACTGCTTTTTAAAAGTCAAATTTCGAGCCAAAAACTAAAATGATAATAATTATTAAAAAATAAGTGCCTTTTGGCAGTAAACATATAAGATTAGTTAATGCTGTATTATTTATTTGAGTATTTAGAAAGTGAGTTTAATATACCTGGAGCAGGCTTGTTTCAGTATATCACTTTTAGGTCTGCAGCAGCGGTAGTGCTTTCATTAATCATATCGATGGTTTATGGAGGCAAGATCATAAGTTCTTTGAATAAATTGCAAGTAGGCGAAACTGTTAGAGATTTAGATCTGGCTGGCCAAAAAGAGAAAGAAGGTACACCAACTATGGGTGGTTTTATCATTATTTTATCCATTGTGATTCCTTGTTTACTCTTTGCTAAACTAGACAATATCTACATTATAGTTATGCTGATATCTACCATTTGGCTTATGCTAATTGGGTTTGCAGATGACTATATAAAGGTATTTAGAAAAAACAAAGCCGGACTTAAGAGTACTTCCAAGATAATTGGTCAAGTTGGTCTAGGTATTTTTGTCGGAGCAGTAATGCTACTTAATGATGATATCACTGTTAGAATGACTCTTGAAGATGCTCAAGCAGGAGGGTATGAGATTATTAAAGAATATACATCAACGATACCAACTGTAAATGCAGCTCCTGTAGCTCGTAAGTATGCGTATGTAAAAAGCACCATTACCAACGTGCCATTTATGAAGGAAAATCAATTTGATTACAAATATCTTTTAGGATTTTTGGGTGATAATGCAGGTAAATTTTTGTTTTTACTTTTTATTCCAATAGTCATATTTATTGTGACAGCTGTATCTAATGCTGCAAATCTGACAGATGGACTAGATGGATTAGCAGCAGGTGTTTCTGCCATAATTGGAGCAACATTAGGGATATTAGCCTATGTCAGTGGTAACAACATTATTGCCGATTACTTAAATATATTTTACATACCAAATTCATCAGAATTGGTGATTTATGCAGCATGTTTCTTTGGAGGATGTATTGGTTTTCTTTGGTACAATTCTTTTCCAGCAAAAGTATTCATGGGAGACACTGGAAGTTTGACGATTGGAGGTGTGATCGCAGTTATGGCCATTTTGTTAAGGAAAGAATTACTACTTCCAATTCTGTGTGGAATATTTGTAGTAGAAAATCTTTCGGTAATGATACAGGTAGGATACTTTAAATATACGAAGAAAAAATATGGTGAGGGTAGAAGGGTATTCAAAATGTCTCCACTACATCATCATTACCAAAAACTTGGAATGCATGAATCTAAAATCGCAGTGAGGTTTTGGATCATAGGAATACTACTTGCAATTGTAACAATCATTACGTTAAAAGTAAGGTAGTGAAAAAAAAAATAGTCGTCATTGGTGGGGGAGAAAGTGGAGTAGGAGCGGCGTTACTTGCGGTAAAAATAAAATATGAAGTTTTTGTAACCGATGCTGGCAAAATCAGCGAACAATACAAAAATGAATTAAATATAAATAACATCCCTTTTGAAGAAAAGGGACATGATTTTGAAAAATTAAGTGATGCAGATTTGGTCATCAAAAGCCCCGGAGTTCCTAAGACAGCCAAAGTGGTTAAGTTTTTTGAGGACTCTAATATAAAGATACTAAGCGAAATTGAGTTTGGTGCCTTGTATTATGAGGGAACAATTCTTTCGATTACAGGTAGCAATGGGAAAACTACAGCTTCGGGACTTTTGTACCATTTAATGCACACTGCCAGTTATGATGTGGTATTGGGAGGTAATTATGGCATAAGTCTTTGCCGATTATTGACTGAAAAGCAGCCAGCATATATGGTTTTAGAAATTAGCAGTTTTCAATTAGATGACTGCTATGATTTTAAACCTCATATAGCTTGCATACTTAATATTACTCCGGATCATCTTGATAGGTATGATTATAGTTTTGACTTATACGCCGCCGCAAAATTTAAAATTTGCAAAGCACAAGATCAATTCGATTATCTCATAATCAATGGTGATGATGAAGGTATAGTATCAAGAATGCATCATGTGACAAGCAAGGTAAATGTGATAAGCATTGCCACTGGCGATTATATAAATGGTGTCCCTTCAAAGGAAGGTGGCATTTTTGAGTTGACACTTAAAGGTAAACACAATCTTTTTAATGTAGCTACTGTAGTTCAGATGGCTAGATTGGTAGGAATGAGTGAAGATCAGATTGCAAAAGGATTAAAAACCTTTGTTAATCAACCTCACAGACTAGAATTAGTGGCTACTATCAATGGTGTAGATTACATCAACGATAGCAAAGCTACCAATGTAGAAGCTGTGTATTCCGCTTTAGAAGCAATGGATACTCCAGTGATCTGGATAGCAGGAGGTACTGATAAGGGAAATGATTACCAAAGCTTATTGCCTTTTGTGAAAGAAAAGGTAAAAGCATTGATTTGCCTTGGTGTTGACAACGAAAAATTGAAAAATTATTTCATGCCCCACATAGAAACAATTTTGGAGACTACTAAGGTTTCAAAGGCTCTCAAGCAGGCACAGGAGATAGCAAGTCACGGTGATACCGTCTTGTTATCCCCTGCATGTGCCAGCTTTGATCTCTTTAA
>JBBKVK010000103.1:0-3872 GCA_037968395.1 Saprospiraceae bacterium
AACCTATCATGTTTTCTGATCACAGCTAAATCTATTTTATTAATTGAAAATGGATTTTTATTATTTAGATAAAAGTATCAATATACTTATCAATAAGCTTTTGGGTAATCACCTTCTCAAATAGCAAATATTCTATGCCATAGTATAGATCAAGAGCTATAGAATGTCTAACTAGATTATATAGAATTCTTATAACAAATCTGAACATATAAAGATTTTTTATATATTTACACTTCTAATTTAAAAAGTCATCATACATGAAAACACATTTAATATCAGGAGGTTGTGGGTTTGTTGGAAAAAATATGGTCAGAAGATTGTATAGCACTACCAAGGATCAAATAGTAATTATTGACAACTTACTCGTCGGTAAAGAGCCAGAGGACTGGTTTGAAGCTCCTTATATAAAATCGATAGATGATCTTAAAATCTATGGAAATGACCAACGGGTTTTCTTTCTCAATGCAGATTTTATTGATGTAATTAGAGAATTACTAAAAGATGGGTCTTGGTTTAATACGAGGTATGGAATTGATGTCCACAAATTTGCAGATGTATTTCATTTTGCAGCTATAGTGGGAGGAAGAGCCATGATAGATGGGGATCCTATGAAAGTAGCATTGGACTTAGCTATTGATGCAGAATTTTTTCATTGGATAACTAGACAAAAACCTGAAAGAGTACTATATCCTAGTTCTAGTGCCGCATATCCCGTTAGTAAGCAAACTGAAGGGAATACGGTGCAACTCAGAGAATCAGATATAGACTTCACAAATATGGGACAACCAGATATGACTTATGGTTGGACTAAGTTAACTGGAGAATTTCTTGCAAAAATAGCCGCTGAAAACTATGACTTAAAAGTTACCTGCATACGTCCATTTTCAGGATATGGTGAAGAGCAAGATTACTCCTACCCCATCCCAGCGATTGCAAGAAGAGCAGTAATGGGAGAAAACCCAATGGAAGTTTGGGGAACTGGTTTACAAGGACGAGACTTTGTACATATAGACGATGTAATTGACTGCATATTATTAGCGATGGACCATATACATGATGGCACTGCTATAAATATTGGTATGGGAAAACTGACTAATTTTAGAGAAATCATAGAAGTGTTTACTCAAATAGCAGGATATGATGCAGAAATTAAATGTCTTTTAGATAAACCTGTAGGTGTATTTTCAAGGTATTGTAGTATGGATTTTGTAGAAGAAAAACTAGGCTGGAAAGCTAAGATATCCATTCCAGAAGGAATGAAAAGAGTATTTGATGCTGTAATGGCAAAAGAAAAAGCATTGGGGAATGTCAAATAAGAAAACGATTGTTTGCTTTGGACCAGGACCTGTATTTAAAGGAGGGTTATCAAATTATAATACTTCGCTAGCAAAAGCTTTAGTCAAAAGAGGCGACTGCGATGTTCACATAGTATCTTGGACCCATCAATATCCTAGTATTATACCAAGGGAATTTAAAGATAAAGTTAGTGCCAAAGATCATTTAGAAGGCACTAATGTTTCTGTTAAATACTTAACCAACTACAATAACCCATTTTCTTGGACAAAAACTGCAAGATATATTGCTAGCCTTCAGCCTGATAAAGTTATTATACAATGGTCTATTGCCATTCAAGGTTTACCACTTGGAGCTTTGATAAAAAAGATTAAAAAACTATCTTCTTGCGAAATTATTGTGGACTTACATTTCGTCATCCAAAAAGAAAAGTCCAAAATAGATATGTATTTTACAAAAAGAGGCATTAAAAATGCGGATTCTTATATCGTACATGCTTTAAAGACTTTTGAGGAGCTAAAAATAGTATTCCCAAATAAAATATTTCACCTTACAAAAGAAGGAGATCGAAGTCAAAATGAGGCCCAAACTGTCATCAAATTATATCACCCTATCTATGACCTATACAAGCCTGATCCTTCTTTTAACATTGAAGCATTTAAAAAAGACAACAACCTAAGAAAACATGTATTTCTTTATTTTGGATTTATAAGAAAATACAAGGGATTACACAATGCCCTCAAAGCATTTTCGAAGTTTGCTGCTGACAGAGATGATGTTTCTTTCTTGATTTGTGGAGAATCGTTTTGGAATACTTTAAATGATAAAAGCATTGTTACTAAACTTAAAAAGGGGACGTTTGGTTTAGCAAAAAAGCTGCTTTTAGGCAGTGAAGATGATGAAAAAGATTACAATCCATTAGCGTTAGTAGAAGAATTAGGACTCCAAGACAAAGTAGTGGTATTTAACAGGTTCATTCCAAACGAAGAGGTAAATAAGTTTTTTCAAGTAAGTGATGTTGTCGTCTTATACTATCTGACAGCAACGCCATCTGGAATTGAGTCGTTAAGTTATAATTTTGAGTTACCGATTCTAGCTACAAATGTTGGTCATTTTCCAGAAACGATAGAAGATGGGTTTAATGGCTATCTCGCTAAAGCAAATGATATTGATGATATGGCAGCGGTAATGGAAAAGTACATTAATGCCCCACTTCCAGGTAAAAACGTAGCTAAGATGACAGAACATATGAGCTGGGATAATTATGCCGCTGCAATATTAAAATAACCAATGATTTCAACTTTTTTCTAAGCGTTCTAAATACAATACTTTGTCATTCCTTTATTCATTCCATTGGGATGTCAAAAAAGAAATTGTATAGAAGTAATCTCTGATCAATATATTTATAAGTGTCTAAGTATTAGTGAGCTGATAGTCTACTTTATCAGAAACAAATAAGTTAGTCTTTTGGATAGATGGATTACTTTAATTCGCTCACATTATAAATCGAAAAAGCTCGACATCTAATGAAAGATAACGAGCTTTTTCTTATTTTAAGTTGATAAGTTCAAGTTTATACTCCTAATAAAGGATGCTATCTAAATGATATTTATCTTTTAATATTTTCCTATAGCTTTCTGCAGAAGAGATTGAACTAAATTCGCCCATTATTACTTTGAATAGTTTTTTCTCACCACGATAGTCTTCTACAATAGAAATTTCTTCCATAAATACTTTACGCAAATTTTCAACTTTCTTTAAGGCACCATCATAATTTTCGAATACTCCCATTTGCATTTTGTAAACAGTCTCAGTTTGGGCAAAGTATTTTCTATATTCTTCTTGTGACAAGACCATTTCATCTCTTGGTTCAGGTGATATTGCATCCTGAGGAGACATGTTAAAATCATGTTTAATAACTGAGTTTGGCTTAGAAGGATGATGAGACTCTAGTACTTTTGACATCTTAGATGGACTTAGGGTTTCTTCAATTCTCTCAACCATTTTACCTTCTGAATTAAAAATTAGCATAGTTGGTAAATATCGAATATCAAATCGGCTTTTTAACTCGAAACCTTCCATTTCATCTATATCTATTTTAATAGCAATATATTTCTCATCTAATTGCTTTAATATATTAGGATCTGTAAAAGTGGTTTCGTCCATCCACTTACATGGGGTACACCACTTTGCATAAAAATCCATAAAAAGAAGCTTTCCCTCCTGGGCCGCTCTTACTCTTGCCTTTTCATAGGCACCTTTTTCTAACTCAATAAATGTCGACTTAGCAGAGAATGCATTTGTGGACACAAATAAGATCAGCAATAAGATTTTGCTTAATGTTTTCATGTTTCAAAATTTTTATTTGTTTCTACAATGTTCCAGAAAAATAAAATACGACCTATTCTAAAGAATATTTGATTAAAGTCAATATTTGGGATGACGCCTTTAATCTTGTATCAAATTGTCTATATTATATTTTTATGTAATTTTTAGTTTACTGTTTTTAAGATATTTATGTATGTGCAAAAAGAGTACCAAAAAGAAAAAAATAAATCACATATAGAAATAGTATATAT
>JBBKVK010000104.1:0-9175 GCA_037968395.1 Saprospiraceae bacterium
AGTTTAGTGATTGCGTTTTTGATACAGTATTTAAAATAATTTTATTGTAAAAGGCCATTGAAAAAAACTAATGTGCTATTAGCACGATTGGCTTACCAATGATTTCTTTTGAAGTTCGAGTTTTAAGGAAGGATTATGTGATGACACTTGTTATGCGTTCGTTTTTTTTGTTTCAAGTTTATCAGATGCATCATTTAAGTATTTAAAATATTTCACTTAATTCGTTCTTAACTATTTTATCCAAGATTACCTGAATCATTGTTCCGAAAAACTGACAAAGGATTTCCCATCATAGCGGTATAGACCCACATTCCTAGTTCCGAACCATAAATTACCTTCTTTATCTTCCACAACAGAAAATACAGAATTGTTAAGGAGACCGTCTTCGGTGTTGAAGTTTTTAAAGGATCTTCCATCGTATCGCCACACGCCCTCACCATCAGTACAAAACCATAGGTTTCCGTTTTTATCTTGTATCATAGACATGACACATGATTGACTTGCACCCGTTTTTTCCGTGAAATTGATAATGCTTGCCTTTTCGGCCCGCAGGAGTTTTTTGCCTTTCCTGTCTTCTGCAGGAACATAACTGTACACTCCATAATGTGAAGTGCCAAACCATAGTTTTCCGTTTTTATCTTCTAAAATAGAACGAAACCCATAATTATATGGTCCTATTTTCTCCGGAAATCTAAGTTGTGTTATGCTTTTACCATCGTAGCGGCTTACGTCTTCGTCATTCTGACCCGCGAACCAAATGTTCCCGGCTCTATCTTCTAAAATGCAATTAGTACGAATTAGCCTTAAACCAGCATCATTCCTAATGCTATCACTCGATAAAAAATTAGTAAAGATTTCTCCATCTGACTGGTTGGCAGACGGGTGATATATGTATATCTCACTTTCATAATCACCTAATTTATAATTACCGAATTTATAATCACTGACCCACAAGCGACCTGTTTTATCTTCCAGCATAGTATAGATAGACGAACCACTTAGAAGCGGATTCAACCCTAAAGATTATATTCCAGAAATACATTTCATATAATGAAAGAGATGCTGAAGAATAATAACCCGCTGTACGTCCTTTCCCATTCTACTTTCAACTATCTCACCAGAGTAATATCGCCCACAAAGCGCATTCTATTTCCTTTACCATCTACGACTACCAATAAATAGATATATACCCCATTTTCGGTATGCCTACCATTGAAATTGCCGTCCCATTTCAAATCCGACAGATCACCTTCATGATGTTGATAGATGCTGTTGCCCCATCGATCAAACACCTCTGCTCGCTCTAATTGAGCTAAGGGGTCATTGGTCAAAATGTGGAAGTAATCATTGATGCCATCTCCATTGGGTGAAAAAATATTGGGGATAAAGAAATCACTTTGCTCCTCCTCAACACTGATGGAGATGTTTGCACTTCTAAGGCACCCAAATGCATCTACAAAAAATAAAGTGAGTTGAACATCTTGATCTGCTAGGATAAAAGGGTCCAAACATGTGGTACAAGATACTAAGCTTTCATCAGACCAATAAAAGGTATCGGGCGATGATGAAAAATCCATAAAAAGTTGATAATCAGCTCCAAATTTGATATTAATTTGAGTTGGAAGATGGGCTTCAATCGCATCATGCAAATTAATTGTAATGGGTACTAATGCTGCAATACATCCATTTATATCCTTTGCATAAATGGTATATTCGCCAGCATCTAATTGTGCATAGGTGGTCTGTCCAGAAAATGCAATCCCATCCAATGAAAAAAGGAAGGGCTGAGACGGCCCATTGATATTTATTATTTCGAAACTGCCTTTGAGTGCTTCATCACAAGGATCATTACTTTGCATCACGTCGAAGCCAATGGGGTTATAAAAATAGGTAGTAATTACTAAAGAATCGCAGCCGAATGTATTTTGGTACAAGATCGTGTCAAATTTTGGATCTATGGGATTGCAAGTAAAGGTTTCAACCCTCGTCAAATGCTCTTCGAGCAATATGGTAGCATAGATAATAGTGCTATCGCAATCTTCTGAGTTTATCGTAAGGGTGTCCTGTCCTACCTCATCCAATAGGCATGTTTTGGAGATCACCAAAACGGTATCATTAGGAGCGTAGTCGACCGTCGAAATCACGACACTGTCACATCCTTCCAGATTGGTATAATATGCTGTGAACACACCAACTTCTGATAATCTGCAGGTACTAATTTCTAAATTAATAGTATCGTTTATTAGCGGTAACAATGTCATAGCGACAACGGTATCACAGATCGGCCCGGGGATTATAGTCGTATTGTATGTCGCTTGCTTAATAGCACAACTGTATTCCGTGATAAAGATCGTATCGTTCTGGACAAGATAGGTTTCCGCGATGACCATGCTGTCGCAACCTTGTAAATTAACTAAAATAAAGGTGTCTATAGTAACTTCTAAAGGCGAACAGGTTGGAACAGTATTATACATCGTATCACTAGGAGAGTAGCTTGTATTTACAACGACAATGCTGTCACAATTATCTATATTCAATAAAAACAAGGTATCCGTGCCTACTTGTGTAATATCACAAGTCGTAATTTGATTGTAAAGGGTATCTCCAGTGGCGAATATGGTTTGGATCACTACAAGGCTATCACAGTTATTTGCATTGGATAAAAACAAGGTATCCGTGCCTACTTGTGTAATATCACAGGTCGTAAATTGATTGTAAAGGGTATCTCCCTCAGCGAAAATGGTATGGATCACCACAAGGCTATCACAATTATTTGCATTGGATAAAAACAAGGTATCTAATCCTACGTGAGTAATATCACAGGTCGTAATCTCATTATAAAGGGTATCCGCTGCTTTATAGCTGGTATTTACTATAACTAAACTATCACATAACAAGGCATTAGTCAGATAGAGGGTATCTAAACCTTGCGCTAACACATCGCATGAAGTTACTTCAACCCACATGGTATCAGAAGTTAATAACACAAAATCAAATTTTAAAAGACTGTCGCAAAATTCGTTGTCTATGAAAATTTCAACCAAGCCCGCTTGGGCTGGATCACAAGTGAAGGTGTCAATTTGTATAATTTCTACCTCCGTATCTATCGTAATATAGGACGTATATGTTGTTTGGTTGCCACATAAATCAGTAACGGTAAATAGCACGGCTTGTGAGATGTCATAATATCCATTAAAGTCATTTACGATAGAGAACGAACAATTGTCACTTACTACAGCATACGCATTTTCTAACAACCAATTATCAATAAGGACGAATGCATTATCTCCACAAGCGATGTCAAGGTTTTGAGCCGAGGTATTTATGACGGGTGCTTGGTTGTCAACAATTTCGAAAGATGCAGTTTCAATTGTTACATTTCCACAGAAATCACTAAAGGTAAACGTCGCGGTGGTCTCAGAACATTCTTCAAAATTTGGCGTTTGATAATTAACGGTAGAAAAAACTGCAGTACATTCGTCACTAATAACTCCTCCCCCAAAACTATTAATCCAATCAAAAAACATCGTCTCCACATCTTGCTCACACCCGACAATCATATTAATCAGCGGTTGCACTATTTCTGGGGGCTCATTATCTAACACGTAAATAAATTGGCTATGGGTAGCAATATTACCGCAATCATCTTGCACCGTCCAGGTTCTTGTGATTACTACATCACAAAAATCTGTACCACTATATTCTTCTGTAAATTCAATCTCTAATGATAAGGCACAATTATCCATCACCATAATATCGATCGGATCAGGAACATCATCAATACATTGGTAGGTTTCATCCAGTGGCATTATAATTTCTGGGGGTTCTTCGTCTTCCGTACAAGCCTCAAATATTTTTATGTCATCAATCAACATACCGCAACACCCTACATTGGTGAGGCTATAAAAACATAGGTCCATTGTAGTTGCCGTGGCAATAAAATTGAAAGAATGTTCAAGCCATAAAACACTTCCTACATTGGTAGCACTCCATGTCTCACTTAGCGCAGCTCCGCCATCTATTTCGACAGTAGCTGATGCGGTCGTTAACGCATTATGGATAGCGTAATAAAAAACTAACTCATATTCCTGTCCTACTATAAATCCAGAAATATCTTGACAAAAAGCTCCTACGGAAGATCCATTTAAATCTAAATGAGCAGTAGAAGGATTAGGATTCCCATTTCCTAAATTATTATGACCATCATCGTGGTGACTTACAGATCCAGTCACAATCTCCCAAGAGCCTAAAAATTGTCCTATTGTATAATCAATCCACCCACCGGGTGGTGGAAAAGGAGCTATTTCGAAGTCACCTCCAGGTATTTCGACTTCTATTACAACATCACAACAACAATTTTGTGCAGCCAACGGACTATTAATAGCCGATACCATCAATACCCAGATCAAAAAATATATATTCCTAGTCCAAGTCATGAATATTATATCTGATTGATCACAGTATTTTTTTTATTTAATATTTGCGACTAAAATTACAAAATAAATATCGGTTATGTACAAAATTTTAAAAAAACCTTAATTTACTCCCGGCATTATTTTTTTTTTGCATTAATATAGAATTTTGTAATGATTGTATAGATGGCAGTTACCAAGGTTCAATTATAAAAATAAGATTCATTAATAATACTAAGTTCTAGACATTTTTTCAATTTTGATTCAATATTACCCTATTTCTCATAAAGTAGTAATATAGCAATAATCCTTGTTTCACTACAATACATAAAGTCATAATCAGATTCACACATAACGGATCCAAGAATTGTATGTTTATATCTATCGATTCTTGACATTTGATATTGTAGTGATTTAAAAACATATTGTTAATTCCTTTGCAAGTCATTGAAAAACAGCTTTTCATAAAATTTAATTTCTGTCTCGCTCTGCAACAAGATGAAAATGAAACTTTATATCAGCCTGAATTACAAGCACTTAAATAATATTTATAACTTATGTTACTAAATAACTTCATTCATAAAAATTATACAAAGTCCTTCAATAAGCTTTTAAGGTTGAAGGCTTGAAATTCTTTAGAGTAAGGTACGCTTTGTATTCCCTGATTTAATTCGTTACATCTATCATCTCATCGTGTGGTTTTGGTGATTAATTGATGATGTAAAGATACTGCCTACTAGGTGAATTTGTAGTTTATTCTATTGATATTCAAGTGTTTATATGTAGATAGATGTTCAACGGTCCTGAGACAACCGGAGTGCCGTCTTGACACAGCGGCATTCTGTCTTGTCACTTGGTAACAAAAGTTATTTTATTTCCTTATCTATTTTAATAGTACCAATTTCTCCGTTTGTAATACTCTATTTTCTTTATCAATCAACTGAACCATATACACACCGCTTGGATATCGATCTATTGCAAATTCCATTTCTGCATGATGCTCACCGTACCACCATTTTTTGCCCGTCATATCAACTATCCTTACTTTTTGATTGCGATTTGTTTCTTGTGTTTTTATGGTAAATCTACCTGATGCTGGATTTGGATAAATATTAATCATTGAATTAGTTAATTCATAAATCGATGTAACCAAATCCATACCATCGCAATCCTCATCTATATCATTGTTAGGTATTTCTTCAGCATCTGGATTAATGTTTGGATCGTTGTCATCACAATCGTCAACGAGCAAGAAACCGTCTTGATCTAAGTCATCGTCTAATGTTGCGGGATCACAGTCCTCATCAATGCCGGTGTATGGTTCTTCTAATTGATCTGGATTAATGTTTGGATCGTTGTCATCACAATCGTCAACGAGTACGAAACCGTCTTGATCTAAGTCATCGTCTAAAGTCAATTCATTACAATCATCGTCTATTCCGTTATAGGCTATTTCGCTTTGATCCGAATTAATAAGTGCGTTGGTATCATCACAATCATTTGCCAAGACAAAACCATCTTGATCAAGATCATCATCCAAGGTTGCGGGATCACAGTCATCATCAATACCGTTGTATGGTTCTTCTAATTGATCAGGATTGATATTTGGATTGTTATCATCACAATCGTCAACGAGTACGAAACCATCTTTATCTAAATCATCATCTAATGTTGCAGGATCACAGTCATCATCAATACCGTTGTATGGTTCTTCTAATTGATCAGGATTAATATTTGGATTGTTATCATCACAATCGTCAGCGAGTACGAAACCGTCTTGATCTAAGTCATCGTCTAATGTCATTTCATCGCAATCATCATCTATTCCGTTATAGGCCATTTCGCTTTGATCCGAATTAATAAGTGCGTTGGTATCATCACAATCTTCAGCCAAGACAAAACCATCTTGATCTAGATCATCATCCAAGGATGTAGGATCACAATCATCATCAATGCCGTTGTAAGGTACTTCAGTTTGACTAGGATTTATATTTGGGTTGTTGTCATCGCAATCTTCATAAGAGTAGAATCCATCTTGGTCTAAGTCAACATTACTTCTCAAATTAAATTTATAAATCTCTTTTACGTATTCTCCAAAACTTGTACCATTTATAACATAAACCTCTCCATCAATGATGAAAGAAGCAGGTGCCCAACGAGAACTTTCAGGATGAGAAGGCAATTGATCCCAAGAGTTTGTAACAGGGTCGTAAGCCCAAAATTCTCCTGTTTCCATAGATTTGTGGTCCTCTCCGTCACCACTTAGTACATAGCCTATTCCATTGAAGGAAAATTGTGTCCCAGCCACTCGACCTTCTGCAGGTAATGTTGCTACTTCAGTCCAAGTTTCCCCTACAATGTCATAGCGAAACCAATTATTAAAGATGCCATTACCATGTCCAAATCCAGTATAAATGTAGTCGCCAATACCAAATTGATACGGATGATGTCGTGGTAGCGAAGGCAAATCATCTTTTTGAGACCACGTATTTAATGCGATATCATACTCCCACCAATCATTCAAATTGCCCATTGAACCACCCCCTAACCCTACAAATATTTTCCCATTGTGAGCTATCAAAGCAGGGTGTGTTCTTTCTGCACATGGACAAGAAGCCAATTCCGTCCAACTCATTTCCGTAGGGTCAAACACCCATAAATCATTTAATCTTAAAGAGTCATTGCGCCCAAATCCAAAGTATGCCTTTCCGTCCCAAGTATCACCAATCGCAAAACCCCTAGCCCCGCCCGGAAAAGGTGTAAGCTCTGTCCAAGCATCAGTTTCAGGGTTATATTGATAAAAATCATCTCGTAATCCAGTATTCGAATTTCCAGCGACAATGTAGCCTATGTCGTCTATACTAAATGCAAAAGAGTGATGAGTTGAATTGAAAGTATCAGGTAAAGAAGTTACTTGTACCCAGTCTTGCGCTTGAATCTGGAAACACATGCAAAGAAAAAAAATATAAACTAATTTCATGATTAAGTGGATTGTTTTTATTTGATTATTATATGTTGAAGATTGTCCCAAAGATAAGTCTTACGTCGCATATATTGTTCCTCCATTAGTTGCAAAGGCACATTCTGGGCGAGAATCTTGGCTAAAAAAACAAATGGCATCACTAAAACTAAAATATTTTTATTGTAATTCATCTTTTCATTTTTAATTCTTTCCAACGTCTCTTATCTGGCTATGAACATCATACTAATTGTTATACTTAATTTCTTAATTCTTCTTGACTATTGATAAACTGAACTATTTCATGATTTATAGTATCTGCATATGAAGTAAAAAACACAAAATGATCTTTACCCTCCATTTCAATAAGCGTTGCATTAGGTATTCTTTTTGATGCCTTTAGGGCAAATGAAAATGGTACATTTTCATCTTTATTCCCGTGAATAATAATAGTCGGAGCTTTTATCTCTTCCAATTGCATATCTTCCAGACTGTCAAACTGTTTGAAATCATTTTTCAGACCTACTTCCGTTTTTTCCCATGGGAACATGCCTATTTTTACGTAAGTATCCATATTAGTCTTTTCAGGATCGTCCAATTGTGTTAATGCAATTTGAATTCCCAGCCATTGACCAAATCCCGTCATAAATAATCTTTCTATGACGCCCAATTCCTCACTATTAAATTCTATTTTTTCAGAAACTGCAGCTCTTAAAATAAGTCCTGAACAACGCTCTGGATAATCTATGGCAAATTGGATGCTTGATGGCCCTCCTCCAGATGCTCCGTTGATATAGACTGAATCAATTCCTAGTTCATCCAGCAAACTACGGAACAATGTAGCTTGTTGCTTGACCGTTTCGCCTGAGGATAATGGTGTTTTATAATACCCTGGCCTGGAGACTGATAAAAGGCTAAAGCCATTGTCAATGTATGTCAATGCTTCAAGTCTCGAAACATGTGCACTTCCTGATGTTCCGTGGACGAAAAGTATAACCTTATTCGAATTCCCATCTAAAGAGTATTCTATCGGACCATGGTCGGTTGATATCACCTTTGTGTCATTTGGTAAATTCTTAATTACCTCTTTATTCCAAAAATAAAAGGAAACCCATAATCCCAAGATAACTATTATTAATAAGCCAAGTATCGCTACGAAAATTCTTTTAATCCATTTTAGAATTTTTATCATTTTGTTTAAATTTTAATTAAGTATAACGATCTTGATAAAATACGTTTTAATGTATTTTACCTTTTGTTATAGCCTTTTCCAAATCTGGTGATTTTCGGTGTTTTGTTCCTTGTTCATAAGAGTAGGCTAATTTAATTAAAGTAGGCTCAGAAAACATCCTACCCAAAAACTCTATTCCCGTTGGCAGATTATTTTGCATAAAACCCATGGGAACAGAAATTGCCGGTTGGCCGGTAGGAGGTGCAATAACACTTGTATTAGAACCGATGTATTCTTCGACTATGGAATCCATCTTATATGGTTTTACATTCCACGTTGGATAAATCAGCGCATCCAAATTCAACAAATCCATTTGATTTTCAACGGCCTTTCGAAAAGCAATTCTATTTGGATCGGAATATACATCTAGGCATTTAATTTCTGAATACTCAGTCATTTTGGCAAGATCAAATTCCAACATCTTAGCTGTGAACTCTGATCTTGTGCCAATCCTAATAATATCCTCGAGCGTTTTTAGAGTGTCATTTTTAACATAAGTAGTTAAATATATTTCAAGGTCACGCTTGAATTCCTCACACCATTCATTTTTACTAAGGTTGGCGAAATTAGTAA
>JBBKVK010000105.1:0-2942 GCA_037968395.1 Saprospiraceae bacterium
TTCATTAGTATATTATTTTTCCTTACACCCAATGTCCTATTTGGGCAAGAAGACTATAACCTTAGACTAAGAAATAGTCTCATAAAGTCACAAGGCAGGGTCTTACTAGAATTGGATAATAGCTATCTCATGGTTGGAGACGGCATAAAAGTAAATGGCACATTTGAAAACATTTTATACTTTACTGAATTAAATAAAAAGACAGGTTCAGTTTTATCTTTAAGTATGTTTGAACACATCAATGGGACAACAATAAGTCATTTAAATGATTTAATATTAATAGATGGCAAACCATTATTTTTTGCAGATAGGTATACAAATAATGGTAAAACTTTTTATTTATATTCATATGATTTAATATCTAAAGCTATAAATCTAGTTGATAGTATTGGTATTGGAGGTGATTCAACAAGATATACAATTGGAAATTTAGATAAATATGGTGACGATATATATTTATCTGGTTCGTATAAATTTAATTTCAGTTTTGGACAAAACTCTATTTTTATATTAAAGTATGATACTAAAAAAAATGAATTTGATAATTTGATTTTACTATCTAACGAAAATGGAGATTTTGGTAGCAAAGAAATAATAGTCAATGATACTGGATATATAGTCTTTGGATCATACACGACTGAAAGTTTATACATAACTCAGATTGATAAATTAGGAAAAGTAATTTGGGAGTTTTATAGTCCAATTAATAACTTATTGGTTATCCCAACGTCAGCTATACAATTAGAAAATAATAAATATTTAATCTTAGCTTCTAAAAAAAATAGTAAAGGAGTTCTACCTGTAGTTGTAATCTTTAATTCTTCTGAAAATAAAATTGAAAGTATTAATGATTATGGGGAAACTTATTATGGTAATTCTCAATACCAGGAAGTAACAAAATCTCAAAAAGATAGTACTTATTTGATTGTTGGAAACATGTATGAGTATTTTGAAAAGGAAGATTCTATAACAGAACACGGCAGAGTAATGAAAATAGACTCTAAAGGAAAGCTTATCTGGAAAAGAAATTTTGGTTATATTAAAGATACTGCATCCTATCATTCTTTTTCAGACATAATATCTTTGGAAGATGGCAACTACTTACTCACAGGATCATCAATTTATGCTTCACGACCTCCTGATGAAACAAACTGGATTCACAGCTGGATTGTAAAAATTGATGAAGATGGACATATAGTGCCAATAGATACTACTAGTAATGTAATAAATGATTCAAAATATATATTGGATGAAATAAGTATTTATCCAAATCCAGCGAGTGAGTATATTATCATTAATCAGGACAATATATCTGAGGTGACTTATAATCTTTATGATTTACGAGGCATTCTGGTAAAAACCTTGAAAATAAAAAGTAAAAACCACTCTGCATCATGGGATATAAGTGATTTAATCAGTGGTACATATTGTATCCAAATACTTAAGGAAGGCGAGATTATTGGAAGTAAGAAAATTGTAAAAATTTAATGTTAATAATTGATCCAATCTGGCAATTATTTCTTTTTAGGATTTCAAAACTGAAGAGAATTAAATATAATAGAGAACAAGAGATTTATCATTATTAATTAATAAAATCATGGAGGCTGGAATACCCTGCCTCCAAATTTAATAAAACATATTATGCGTTATGTAATATTTATTCTCTTAATTTTAAGTAGTCAAATTTCCCTATCTCAAAGTAAACAAGATTACAACTGGCTGTTCGGTCGAGATAAGTCTGTTACACCAGAGCAAGGTGGCTATATTTTTGACTTCAATAAAAAACCTGTAAGTATACACAAGCGGGACAATGGAATTGGGATTAGCGCTAGTAATGCATCTATTTCAGATAAGGATGGGAATCTAATTTTCTATACAAATGGTTGTGCTATTTTAGATAGCAATTCTAAAATAATTGCTAATGGTTACCCTATCGTTGATACAGTTTGGATGAATTTTTTAAATATTGACTGTAAAAGAGGTTACCCAGGTGGTCAAAATAATTTAATTTTAAAAGACAACTATAATGACAGCTTGTATTATTTAATAAATAAGCCTAGAGTTTTTATTGAAGTCAATGAAGAACCCACTAAGCCTATTTGGTACAGTCTAATAAAACATAATCCTATTTTAGATGAAGTCATATCTATTTCAAGAAATAATGTAATCTATGACTCAAAAAACACTTTAACTAATTTTTTAACAGCATTGCCTCATGCAAATGGTAATGATTGGTGGATCATCCAGCCTCTAGAAGAGGATTCAGTATTTGTGACTTTTTTATTAAATGAGGATGGTTTTACAAGGCATCCTGATCAAAATACTCATGCGTTCTTTAATAGTTGGCGTTCATCTGCAGGAGGTACAGCAAAATTTAGCCCAGACGGTACTAAATATGCATTGTACACCTTTGCAGATCAATTGCATATCTACGATTTTGATAGGGAAACTGGTAAATTATCTAATCACGAGAAAATATTTGTTTTTCCTGATCCTGATCAAGACGAAGTACGATTTTGTAGTGTAGAGTGGTCTCCAAATAGTCGTTTTATATATACCGCCTCTAGTACAGAGTTGCATCAAGTCGACACTTGGGAATCCGATATCCAAACAGATGGCATACGACTAATTGCAGAGTGGGATGGTACAAATGACCCTTTCTCAAATACATTCTACCTGATGGCACAAGGCCCAGACTGTAAAATTTACATGTGCTCTACGAGTGCTAACAACTCTTACCATGTCATCAAACAACCCAATAAATTAGGTATAGCTTGCGATTTTTGTCAAAGCTGTCTACCCTTACCTGAGGCTGCAAACTTTGGATCTATGCCTAATTTTCCTAGGTTTAGAGTAGATGAAGAAGAAAAGTGTGATAGCACTATTGAGTTAGTGTTAGGCCTCCCTGTTTGGTATGAGAGAAAGCTGACAATATATCCTAA
>JBBKVK010000106.1:0-31551 GCA_037968395.1 Saprospiraceae bacterium
GTATTTATATAGGTTACTTTGTTTTATAATGAAGTCATTTGACAACTTCAATTACTAACTACTTATTGACATATATTATTATCTTCCAAAACTTCGAAAACATGATCATTGAACAACATGAAAACACACAGCTTACTTGGGACAGGACTTATCATAAATTACCAAAATACAGCGTAAGTATTGGTAACAATCTACTATTTTTTTCTGCTTTTGAAATTCTATATTTAAAAGCAGAAGGAAATTACACCCATATTTTTTTAGCGAATAAAGGCTCTGTAGTAAGTGCTAGATTATTAAAAGATATAGAACAGCTGTTAGATTCAAAAATCTTCATCAGAGTACATCACTCCTCTATCGTAAACATTAACCAAATAAAAAAAATTAATTGCGACGTTAATACGTCAATAGAAATGAATAATCGTGATATTATACATGTATCTAGAAGAAAAAAATCAGAACTTTTAGATAATCTGATAAAAATGTAAAATGATTAATTAGACTTTACTTCCTTCCTACCTTTCAGCAATTTCCTTTATAGATGTTAGTATTCCAGACCAACCTCCTTGTGATGTTGCCTCATTGTATCGTTCTTCGCCATTTGCTACATTAGTGTAGTCTCCTTGAGTAACTCTTAGAGTCGTGACACCTTTATCGGCATGTAGCTCATATGTGATATGGAGATAATTTTCTGGGACGTCTTCGTATTTGCCCAAAGGGTCTATGACGGAGTATTTAAGTAACATTTTAGGTGTAATTTCTTCCACTGTCCCTTTAACATAGGTCACATTATCGCTACTGCCCACCCAAAGTAATGAACTGCCAACTTTCCAATCAGATTTGGCCTCACAGGTAAACATATAGATTTGAGTATACTTAGGATTGACTAATACATCCCAGACTTTAGCAATGTCGGCATTAATTACAATAGAATCATCTGTAAATTTACCTTTCATATGAGTACGAGTTAATATTCTATCGAAAAAATAGTCACTTGAACTAGATTGTCATTAAATCCAGTAAGAGCTGACTTGATTAAGTTGCCATTTGCATCATAATCCATTTGACTCCATTTGTAACCTTCTCTCTTTTTGGTATATTGACCCTCGTTGTTAAACTCTGTATGATAGGTCTCGCCATTTATATCGGTTTGGGAAATCAACATGCCTTTTGCATCATAAGTATAACTCATGGCAGTAACAACCTCACCTTCTGAATATTCTTCTTCTTTTAATATTTTACCATCAAAAGTTACACACGTTTTCGTATCAAGATGATGGGCACCATTCTCTCTGTCTGCTTTGTAATGTATTACAATAAAAGAAGTGCCATCTTCCTCCAAACTCACTTCATCGTAAGGCATTATTTCATTTTCTATTGACTTTCCCATCTGCTCGAATAGTGCTTTCATCTCTTCTCCTATGACCATGCTATAATCATATCTATACTCTTCGTCTTTTTTTGATCTGACAATTCTCATTTCACCAATTTGTGCATTTGAGAAAAACACCTCCTTTGGTAATTTTTCTCTATCGTAACTGAGGCTTACCTCAGATTTGACATCACAATCAGGACATGGCTTGTCTATAATTTTAACCAATTTGTCATTTTGATAAGTCAAATACTTGTGATAACTCATTGATTTTAAATTATCCTCTTCATATTCATCAACATCTTCTACTAGTTTACCATCTTTAAACAACTTATATCCTTTAGACATTATAGCCTTATCCGGACCGTAAGTGGTTGTCCTAAATTTACCAGTATCAATCTTGTTTTTATGTATGATATTTGAATATTTGAGATTGTATTTATTACCATTAAAGGTCAATACAGTATCAGGCTCTACTGTATCATCATAAGATATATTGTATGTGGTCTCCGTCACAGATTTAGCCCCTTTAGGAAAATAATTACTGTAATCAGGTGAAGTTAAAAAATAAACTATGGATTGGCTTTGACCAAATAATGATACAGATATGATCGTGCAAGTCAATAATATTTTACTTATCATAATTAATTAATTTGGCACAAAAGTAAAGTAAAAAGCCAAATATAAGTGTAAGTAATTGGTCAATATAACTATTTAGTCAATTTGGCTAAATTAATAAAGACATATTGACTATTACTTTTCAGTTTAAGTCGAAGTGTACTATAAGTATTATTTGTTAAGTAAGGTTTTCATATCTGACATGCCACCTCCATTGAATAGATCTTTGACACCTTTTTTGGTTAGAAAAGTCAAAGCCTGACCACTTCTATTGCCACTCCTACAATACAAGACTTTGGGTCCATTGAGTTTTTTAACTTTATCCAATTTGTTTCCAATTTGAGACAAAGGGATATGAATAGCATTGGGTATGTGTCCAGCATTAAATTCAGACGATTCTCTCACATCAATGATATGGGTATTCTTATCAGTGATCAACGCTTTCATTTGTGACAATTGTTCTTGATGGTCACCCGACATATTGGATAAGAGTGCTTTACCAACAAAATAGATGAGCAAAAGCCAAGGAAGTCCATGCATCAACAAGTCACCATAGTCTTGCATGGTCATACCTTCTCCTCCTCCAGCAATCCAACGCAACTTTCCAAATAAGTGAGGCTCAGGTGTGAAAGGGGCAAGCCCTAAAGTCAGCGAAGCTATTAAGGCCATTATTATATTACTTCTATCTTTACTATTCATATTTTTGATCATTTAGGTGCAAAGATATAAAAAGCTATTATGGCATAGGTAACTCAAGTTGCATACTCAAATCTTGTGAAATGTATATTTTTAAAACAATAATAATTGACTAGCCATACAATTGCTTGAGTTTTCTCAACATGGGTTCTAGTTCATTTGATTTAATCTCAAATGCATTTTGGAGGAGTTCTCCAATTTTTCCTTTTGGAATTGCGTCATTTTGTCTAAGCCATACTAGATAGTATAGAGGGATGTCACAGATCAGTCTATCTTTGTATTTGCCAAATGGCATCATTGTTCTCACGAGATCAATGAGTACTTGTTTATCAGGTTTTATGTCCATTGCTATAATATTGGGATCACCGTGGATCGTTTCACTTCGTTTAATACAAAAGTACTTTTAATTTGCGATACATTAGGCAGAGCAGCCAACTTCCCAGAAGAGAATTCATGGTAAGCAAATAGATCTTTTACCACCACCTTTAGCAAAAAATCATTAGCACCACCCATCAAGTAACACTCTATCACTTCAGGAATATTTTCTATGGCCTTGCTAAATGCTTTGATTGCTTCCAATTTTTGGCTTTCAAGCGACACAGAACAAAAAACAAACATCGATGAGCTTATCTTAGTTGTGTCGACGACTGCCACATATTTTTTAATAATACCATCCTCTTCATACCTCCTCATTCTATCATAAACTGGGGATTTTGTCAAGTTTAGCCTACTAGCTAGTTCTTTAGCATTGGTCTTTGAGTTTTCTTGTAACAACTCTAATAAATTTTTATCAATACTATCTAATTTCATCATAGGAAAATTTCCTTTAGGTCTTAAAAAATACGATTACGTTAAATACTAATTTCCTGTAAAGTTAACAATATTAGGATAATTTACGGCATTTTAATATATAGTAGTTCGAAATAGTTAATAATAGTAATTTTACAGATATTTCAATCTAAAAACGAGTTATAAATGAAGCCATTCCAACATCCCGAAAGCCTAATGATGTCTTTTGGTTATAAGCCAGAACTTTCAGAAGGGGCTGTAAAGCCTCCAATTTTTCAAACTTCGACATTTGCATTTAAAACTGCTGAGGAAGGGAAGGCTTTTTTTGAAGTAGCCTATGGCATTAGACAAAAAGAGCAAAATGAAGAGTTGGGCCTTATTTATAGTAGAATAAACAATCCTAATTTACAAATCCTTGAAGAACGCTTATCTCTTTGGGACAAGGCAGATCAATGTGCCGTATTCGAAAGTGGCATGTCAGCAATTAGTACAGTAATGTTGGAGTTTTTAAGGCCAGGAGACTTACTGCTATATAGTTTGCCGACTTATGGAGGAACTGATCATTTTATCAATCACTTTTTGCATGATTATGGTATAAAAAGTATAGGTTTTAGACCAGATCAAAGTAAGGAGGAGATTATGCAAATGGTAGCATCCAGCGGAATGTCTCACAAACTGGGTATGGTCTATATAGAAACTCCTGCAAACCCAACTAATGTGTTGGTAGATATTAAAATGTGTCATGAAATCAGCTTACATTTTTCAAGTTCTGATAAAAAAATTATTACAGCAGTAGACAATACATATATGGGTCCACTATGGTGCAGTCCACTTGACCATGGAGCTGATCTAGTGTTATACTCTGCGACTAAGTATATTGGTGGTCACAGTGATTTAATCGCAGGTACTGTATTGGGTAATAATGAGATAATGCAAAGGGTTAAAGTCTTACGTACATTTTTAGGTAACATGGCAAGCCCTCATACATGTTGGTTGCTACTACGTAGTCTTGAAACCCTAAAAGTACGCATGGAGCAGCAAGCCAAAAACGCTCAAGAAGTGGCTAAATTTCTACAATCTCATCCTAAAGTAGAAAAAGTATATTATCTAGGATGTCTTGTACCTTCTGATAGATCATATGCTATCTACAAAAAGCAATATAGTTCACCTGGGGCCATGATTTCATTTGATATAAAAGGCAAAGAAAAGGACGCATTCAGGTTTTTGAATAACCTAAAGTTGATGAAACTTGCGGTAAGTCTAGGCAGTACAGAAAGTCTAGCCCAACACCCAGCAACCATGACACACATTGGTCTTAATAATGAGCTAAAAGCTAAAATTGGCATTACCGAATCTCTGGTAAGGCTATCTATTGGCATAGAGCATTACGAAGATCTTATTACAGATATTGGCAATGCATTATCTAAGGTAGACTAGCGTAGAAAGTCATTCCTGGATCAAAAAAAACTCCGAGTCGTGTCAACAACTCGGAGTTTTTAGTAAAAAGCAATAAGAAATTATTGTTTATTCATTTTATCTTTTTTGAAATTACGATTTCCATTCCTTTGTCCTTTTCTTAAACCTTTTCTTTTGCCTTTTCTATCTTCCTTCATCTTTTGATACTGGGTATATTGCTCTGGAGTCAAGATAGAATGCATCTCTTTGTCCTTTGCTTCATGTTTAAGTAATCTAGCTTCTCTATTTTTTGACATTATAGCATCTCTTTCTTTTGCTTCGTTTAATGTCAAACTGTAAATTTTAGATGCTTGTTGCTCATTAAGATTGAGTTTTTTGGTCATTTTTTCAGTCACAATTTTAGCTCTTTCTTCCGGAGACTTCTTGTCTCTTTTCTCCATTTTATGATCTTGAGTTGTAGCTGGTTGATCCGATTGAGCATTTATACTCAATCCAAAAAACACAATACTTGCCATCAAAACCATTTTCATATTTATACTATTCATTTTCTTCATTTTTTGTAATTATTTAATTTTTTCTTTGAAATCGACTTCATCTATATGACAAAGAAAAAGTATAAACGTTTAAAATGAAATAAATAAATTTACTGGAAAACTATTGCTGATTTACCCAACCAAATGCTTTACGCATCTTATCGTAAATAGAAGTATTCTCATAGATACCTTTAAACGCTTCCGCTCCTGGACCAAATGCAAATACGGGTATCATAACACCAGTATGATAATCACTTGTAAATGCAGCATTGATTGTATCTCGAGTAGATCCTTTATTGATTGCAAAACCACCAGTCTCATGATCGGCTGTAATAACTACAAGTGTCTCACCGTCTTTAGCCGCCCAGTCTAGGACATCGCCAATGACTCTATCAAAATCTTGCACTTCAGATATAATATAGTCTGCTTGATTGGAATGTCCACCCCAATCAATTTGCGATCCTTCTATCATTAAGAAAAAACCATCTTTTTGATTTGACAAATGGTCAATTGCTACTTTGGAAACTGGTCTAAGATAATCTCTGCCTTGAGCAGCTGGCAATGGATCTTTATCTGCCGTCAAATAGCCAAATTTTTTAGTCTTATCTATGGATAAAGTACTAATATCACCATCGATGAAATCTTTGATAACATATCCTTTTTGACTTAATTCTTGGTACAAGTCTCTACCATCGGCTCTTCTGTTAAAAAACTTTCTACCTCCTCCTGCAAAAAAATCGATATCTGAATTTAAAAAATCCAAGGCTATTTCTTCATAATTTTGTCGTGATCTATTGTGTGCGATGAATGATGCTGGAGTAGCATGTACTATAGTAGATGTAGCGACCAACCCAGTATGTAAGCCTCTTGATTCGGCCTCCTCCAATATTGTATATGCAGCTATTGTGTCTTGATCCACACCTATGGCACCATTGTATGTTTTTATACCACAAGCAAATGCCGTTGCACCTGCAGCAGAGTCTGTAATCAAATCATCATAGGATGAAGATTTATGAAACCCTATTTCGGTAATTCTCTCTAGATTAAGTGGACCATCATTGTAAATCATTCCTGCTGTGATCTGTGCTAAGCCCATACCGTCACCGATCATGAATATAATGTTTTTTGGACCTTTATGCGTTATTTCAGGGGTGATTGTTTTTAAATCAGGGGTGACCACCTTTTTTGTACCACAACTTGTATGTAACGCAATTATGGACACGATTCCAATAAGTTTTAATGTGTTTTTCATCATTGTTGTTATTCTAAATCCTATGTAGCGATATATCTCTTGCCAGGTAAAGATCTAATTATTCCTTTAAATTCTAATTGTAAAAGCATGCTTGCCATGATGGACGAACTCTTCTTTAATTGAAAACTTAGTTCATCAATCGATAGTTCTTTTGCGTCTCTTATGTGTTGCACGATTTCATTTTCTTCCTCAGAGAGGTCGATAAAAAGACTCGATTGGACTATTTTTTCTTTATCAACGTCTTCCCACCTCATAATGTATTTGAAGTCTTCTACATCTTCCATTAGATGAGCTTTAGTCCTTTTGATCAGTCCATTACATCCTGCTGAATGGGTATCACTTGGTTTTCCAGGGATAGCAAATACATCTTTGTTATACTCGTTGGCTATTTCGGCAGTAATTATTGACCCTCCTCTCGATTTACTTTCTATGACAATAATAGCATCGGAAAGAGCTGCAATTATCCTATTTCTCATTGGAAAATTTTGTCTATCTGGTATAGTATCAATGCCAAACTCAGTCAACAATCCTCCTTGTTGTGTCATTTTTACAGACAGTTCTCGATGTTCAGCAGGATAGATCATGTCTAATCCATGCCCTAATACACCAATAGTATTGATGCCAGATTCAAGGCTTTTACGATGAGCCACTCCATCGATTCCAAAGGCCAATCCACTAACGATAGTAACATTTAAGGGTTTGAAATCATCAATAATTTTTTCGGTTATGACCCTACCTTGTGGAGTTGGATTTCTTGTACCTACAATACCCACTGTTCTATCTATATTAAGATCTGCATTCCCTTTGTAATAAAGTACCAATGGACAGTTATCAAAATGTTTTAACCTCCTTGGGTAATCTGGATTGGTATAAAATAATACTTTTACACCATTATTTTCTGCGAATTTGATTTCCTTTTCTGCAGAGCGAAATATTTCAGGGTCCTTAAATTCTGATATAGAAGATTCGCCTATTCCTGGGATTTTGACCAACTTGGTTTTTGAAGCTTTAAATACATCTTCTGCACTACCACAATATGACAACAAATTTTTAGCTAAAACAGGACCTATTTTAGGTATTTTAGTTAATGCTACATTATATAATAATTGCTGTTCAGACATGTACTATTGTATATTTTGTGCAGCATTTAAGAATCGATTTGCATTATTGTCATCGCCTAATAATTGGTAAGCCTGGCCAAGTAAAGTGTTGGTCAATTTGTCGTTTTTATTGTTAGCATATGCCATATTCAGGTAATGAATCGCCCATTTAGCATCACTTGATTTATTCCTTGATATCAATGCTTGACCTACTCTATGATACAACGCATTTAATTTAACAGTTTCGGTATTTCTTTCGTTTAGATAGTTAAGGTATTCGGTAACGTAACCAATATCAGGCCTTACTTTCATTACTTTTTCAAATGCATAAATAAAGGGATCAATATTGTTATCCACTTTATATATTTCTGATGCAATACCTGCATACATAAGGTGTCCATTATAATAGGAAGGATGAATTTCTACAGATTTTTCTGCATATGGGAAAGCTTCTTTCATAATTGCTAACCTTTCTTGAGGGTCGTTAGAAACTCTTCCTTTTTCAAATAATGCCGTTGACATAAAGGTATTTGCTCTTGCACTATTTTTAGATATTACTATTGCAGACTGATTGAGTGTAAGTGCTGATTCCCATACAGGTACTCTATTAAAACTTACCAACGCATAAACCATTGTGATTGCCAAGAAAACACCAATAGCCACTTTATTACCAATTCCTTTTAGCTTTTGACCTAATAAACTCAATGTCCAAATTAAAAGCACACAAAACCCTACAGATGACATGTATACAAATCTGTCATTCATAAAAGTACCTAGGTTAATTACAATATTAGATACTATGGTAAGTGTAATCAGATAAAACAGAATGGCATAAGAAGCAATATTTTTGCTTTTCAACTTCATAAATGCCCAAATAATTATAAAGGCATATAGTAGAAGTGAAATCCAAACTTGCCAATCACCAAAATCCATTTTTGGAATGGCATAAGGGTAGTAATCATGTGTTAATGGAAAAGGAATAAAAAGTAACTTAACATACAAAACAAGGGTATAAAGAATCGTTGCAAATTTTTCTGAAGCATCCATTTCTAAAAATGGGTTATTCATGAGATCATTACTGGCAGCACCTAACTTTGGTACTCCTGAAATGTAAAACCTCATTGCCAAATAGAGTATAGTAGTAACTAAAAATGATGAACTTCTAAAGAATGACTTGACAAGTCCAAACTTTGAGAAAAAGTAAATTGTCAGAGGTAGAATCGCTAAAAATGTAATTGTATTTTCTTTAGAAAGAAGCCCTAAGAAAAATAAAATATTAGCTATAATTAGGTACAACCATTTTTTATTAAAGGCATATTTATATCCAACGTACAAAGTAGCCAAGGAGAATAAAAGAGCCATAATTTCGTCTCTTCCTTTGATGTTAGCTACAGCTTCTACGTGTATAGGGTGAACCACAAAAAGCATTGCTACTCCAAAGGCAAGCCATGTATTATATGGTCTTGTTTTATCATTGTTATTAAATAATAAAGAAAACAACCTAAATAAGAGGATTGCTGATAAGCCATAAAGTATAATATTAACCCAATGGCTTACTCGAGGATTCATCTCACCAAGCAAACCTATTTCTACGGCAAAAGTCACTAGTGAAAGTGGTCTATATCTGTTACCTTCTACTAAGTTTTTTTGCTCACCAAAGTAACCAGTCATACTTTCGGTACTAAAGAGTTCACCAATACCTGAAAAACCTTTTTTAGTAAATGAATTATCTGTAATTACTATTTGATCATCTAAAACATACCCAAAATTGGTACACTGATAATATATGACAACGCTTAAGACGAGCAAAATCAATGCTTTCCACCAATTCTTTGGCCAAAATCCAGTGTCAGAATGGAGGGTTACTACTTCTTTTACAGAAGATATTGAACCATCCTTTGAAGTTGGTGAAATGCTTATTATAGGCTTACTTTTTTTCCTTTTTGTCATCCTTTAAATGTTGGAGCAACAAAAATACAAAAACAGATTTGTTAATAACATGTTTATGTCAGAATGATGAAATATTACTGATAGGAAACCTTGTATTTAACTCCCATTATATACAAAAAGTAATGTTAGTAGATAAAAAACAAAATTTAGTCGGAAACTTTTAAACCTTTTATAGTTTCCCAAGGTTTATTCTGTACTTTTGCAGAAATTATGACAATACAAAACAAAATACTCATACAATGCTTTGATTCCTTTATGAAATTTGGAGTCAAGTCTGTTAGCATGGATGATATCGCTAGGTCATTGGGGATCTCTAAGAAGACTATTTACAGTCATTTTGAAAACAAAGATGGCTTGGTAATGGAAACCGTCAAACATTTTGTAAAAAAAGATGAGCAAGATATTATAAAGATAAGAGATGAGAGCATTGATGCTATTGATGAAATTATAACGATAGGAAGACATGTTTTATTGATGTTAAGAAAACTCAGCTCTAATGTAGTCTTCGATCTTCAAAAATATAATCCGGAAGCATGGAAGATTGTTCACGAAAAACATTTTGATTTCATTTATAACGTAATTAAAACCAACATAGAAAGAGGGATGTCAGAAGGGAATTATCGCAGAGATATAAATTCAATCATTGTAGCAAAATTTTACGTAAACCTCAGTCACAATGTTGTAAATCAGGATATTTTCCCTTTGTCAGAATACGATAGGTCTACCCTTTACAAAGAATTAGCTAAGTACCATTTAAACAGCATACTATCCCCACAAGGGAAAGAATATTTATTAAAACAAGAAATAATTTAAGCGTGAAAAATTTTATACTATTTACGATTTTAATCCTTTTTCAGTATAATTCAATTGGTCAAAAGGAGTTTTCCTTAGAGCAAGCTATTGTATATGCAGAAGAAAATAATAAAACATTGCAAGCTAAAAAGCTTGATGTTAACGATGCAGAACAAGATATCAAAAGTGTTTTAAGTGGAGCGTTACCACAAGTCAATGCAGGTATTGATTATCAGTATTACTTTGCAGTGCCTGCCCAGCCAATTGCTGATTTCATCACTCCATCTGTTTATAATGTATTGTTTGAAGAGAATGTAATTGCTCGAAAGGATTTAGGGCCACCAACTATTTCTACAATTTCTTTTTTTCAGCCACACAATTTGACTGGAAAAGTTGAAGCAAAGATGTTGGTTTATGACGGCGCTTATAGATATGGAATAAAAGGAGCAAAACTGTTCAAAGAGTTAACCCAAAAGCAAATTGATGCTACTGCCTATACAACGAAGTCTAATGTAACCAAAGCGTACCTTAATTGTCTAATTACTACAGAAAACATCCAAATACTCGACAATAATATTAAGATATTAGCAAAGTCCTTAAATGATACAAAAGCGATGTATGATGCAGGCTTTGTAGAGTCACTAGATGTAGATAGACTGCAACTTACTTATGACAACCTCACTACACAAAGTACCAATCTATCTGAATTAATGAAGCTGACTAAAAACCTGTTGAAATTTCAGATGGGATTTCCCATTAACGATGATATCATGCTAACTGATGACATACAAAGTATGATCAATGACTTAAAAATTGATGCAGGTATAATGCCTGATATAGATTATAATAAGCGGCCAGAATTTGAACTTATGGAAATGGGAGAGCAGCTAAATGAATTAGATTACTTAAGAAATAAGGCGGCATACTTGCCAACTGTTAGAGCATTTGTCAGTGCCCAAGAATCTCTTCAAAGATCAAATTTATTTAACAATGATCAAGCAGGGTGGATACCTACAAGTGTTGGTGGACTAGCAATTAACATTCCAATCTATGATGGAGGGAGTAAAAAGGCCAATATAGCTAAAACAAGGATTGAAGCAGATAGAATTCAGATTCAAAAAGAAGAGTTTAAATCTGCTGTAAACATGCAAGTAAATAATGCTTTTATTTCTATTAACAATGCTAATAATACTTTGGAAAATAGGAAGAAGGCGTTAAAAATGAATGAAAGCATCTATAAAAGAGTAAATATAAAATTTGTAGAAGGCGTAGGGTCAAGTGTCGAAGTATCTCAAGCCGAGGCCTCATTATTTGATGCACAAGCTAACTATATTAATGCTTTATATGACCTAATCTCAGCTAAATCAGATTTAGACATTGCCTTAGGAGATATATAATAAACGAAACAATTTTTTAAAATAAACATGGCCTAGGCCAAAAGATTAAAACAAATTAACTGATGAAGAATTCAATATTATTCATTTTATTAGTAGCTATTACAATAGGTTGCAAACCAGAGGCAAATCCAGAAGACTTAGCTGGCAAAAAATCTCTACTTTCTAGTAAAAAATCTGAACTAAAAACATTGGAAAATGAGATTAAAGGAATTGAAGATGAGATTGCTTTACTTGAACCACCTAAAATAAAGACGGCCTTAGTCACTTTAGACACCATTAAGAAAGAGACTCTTGAGAGGTACGCTGAACTACAAGGGTCAGTAATGAGTCAAGAACTTGTAAATGCTTCAAGCGAAATCGGAGGCAGGTTGATCAAAGTGAATGTAAAAGAGGGAGATATTGTAAGAAAAGGCCAACTTATAGCAGTAGTCGATACAGAAATACTTTCTAAACAAGAGCAAGAATTGAGAACGAGAATGTCGCTTGCGTCTTCTATTTACGAAAAACAAAAGAAACTTTGGGAGCAGAATATTGGTTCGGAAATTCAATTTTTACAGGCTAAAAACAACATCGAAAGTTTACAAAAGAGCTTAGAGACATTACAGTTTCAACTTACAAAGAAAAATGTTTATGCTCCTGTAAATGGTTCTGTAGATATGGAATACTTAAAGAGTGGCGAGATAGCATCTCCTGGTATGCCAATAGTTAGCATCTTAAATACCAACAAATTAGTGGTGACGGCTGATGTGCCAGAAAATTACCTTACTAAGGTGAAAAGAGGAGACAAGGTACAGATTACTTTTCCTGCTTTAGATAAAGAAATTAGTAGGAATATAACACTTGTAGGAAGAAGCATTGATCCTAGCAACAGAACATTTAAGATTGAAATGAATACTGATAATATGAATGGATTACTAAAACCAAACCTGTTAGCTTCGGTCAAAATCAAAGACTTAACTATCAAAGATGCGATTGGGGTCTCAACTGATTTGATCCAAGAAGAAGTAGATGGTACCCAATATGTTTATGTGGCATTACCAGGAGACGAATATATGACTGCAAAGAAAAAATTTGTAAAAACAGGCGAAGTTTCTAATGGAATAATCGAAATTATAGAAGGGCTAAGTGTAGGGGATATGATCGTGGTAAATGGCGCTAGAACAATAGTAGAAGGTGATAATATAATTAATGATAATAGCAACTAATAAAAGGCTATAATTAATAACATCACTACTAAAATTTAGAAAATGGAAAACAATAATATAATAGGCGATATAAAGGAAAAACTCAAAGAATTTAAATTAAGTTCTTTCGCCGTAGACAACTCTACAAGTTTCTTTTTATTAGCTTTTATGATCTTGTTATTTGGAGTAAGATCATATATAAATATGGCAAAGGAGCAATTTCCAGAAGCTTCATTGCCTACGGTATTTGTCAATACACCATATTTTGGTAACTCAGCAGAAGAGATTGAAAACCTAGTGACTCGACCAATTGAAGACGAGATCGAAGCAGTATCAGGCGTAAAATATGTCAGTTCTACATCTATTCAAGATTTTTCTGTCATCATCGCAGAATTTGATGCAGAGATGGAAATGGAGGATGTCGTTAGAAAAGTAAAAGATGCTGTTGACAAAGCAAAAAGTGAACTACCAAATGATTTAACTGAAGACCCTTCTGTATTAGAAATAAATTTTTCAGATATTCCTATTGTTACAGTAAATTTATCTGGGAATTATGGTGCTGACGAATTAAGAGATTACGGAGAATTGCTTCAAGATAGAATTGAAGGGCTTAAGCAAGTATCAAGTGTCAACTTAAAAGGGACATTAGACAAGGAGATCAAAGTAGATGTAGACCTACTTAAAATGCAGTCATTGAAAGTCTCTTTTCAAGATATCGAAAATGCTATTACATCGGAAAATTTAACGATGTCTGGCGGTGAAATCCAAGCAAGTGATTTCAGAAGAGCTGTACGGATAATAGGTCAGTTTAAGAATATAGAGCAATTGCAAAGCATGATTGTGAAATCTGAAAACCAAAGACCTATCTACTTAAGAGACATTGCAGAAGTAAAAGAAGGTTACAAAGAACGAACTTCTTATGCCAGGTCAGATGGCTTTCCGGTAGTCTCATTAGACGTCATTAAGCGTAGAGGAGAAAATCTACTATCAGCTGCGGATAATTTATACAAATTAATAGATGATGCCAAGGTTGATTTACCTAAAGATTTAAAGATCAGCTTTTTTAATGACACATCCATTTACACTAGAAACGAAGTAAGTAATCTTGAAAACAGTATTATATCTGGAGTCATACTTGTCGTCCTGATATTATTATTTTTCTTAGGATTGAGAAATGCAAGTTTTGTTGGTCTAGCAATACCACTTTCAATGTTGATGGGTATTATGTGGTTGTCAATGACTGGCAGTACGATGAATATTGTAGTGCTATTCTCCTTGATATTGGCATTAGGGATGTTGGTAGATAATGCAATTGTTGTCGTAGAAAACATCTATCGATACATGCAAAACGGGTATAGCAATATTGATGCTGCTAAGTATGGAACTGGTGAGGTCGCCCTGCCAATTATAACATCGACTTTAACCACTCTTGCTGCCTTCCTTCCTTTGGCTTTTTGGCCTGGATTAATGGGAGAATTTATGAAATATATGCCTATTACATTAATCGTTGTATTAACATCATCATTAATTGTAGCATTGGTGATTACTCCAGTGGTAGCCGCTACGTTTATGAAAGTAGATGAAAAAGCACATGATGAAAATGATTATAAAAGAAAGAGAAAAAATATTTTAATTGCTTCATTGATCATGTTGGTTTTAGCGATTATAGGTCATCTGACAGGAAGCAAAAGTTTTGGTAATTTAATGGGGTTTGGATTAATACTCACATTGGTAAACTTTTTTGTTTTTAGGCCTTCTTCATTTGTATTTCAAGAGCGGTTTCTTCCTAGATTAGAAGCAGGATATAATCGATTTATTACTTGGGCATTGAGTGGTAAAAAACCACTTGGAGTTTTCTTGGGCACATTTGTTTTGATGTTTCTAGCAATTGCTTTACTAGTTATCAAATCTCCAAAAGTTGAATTTTTTCCTTCAGCAGATCCAATTTATATCAATGCATTTGTTGAGCTACCATTAGGTAAAGATATTGAAGCAACAAATACTATTGTAAAGGATATAGAGAAAAAAATCACTAAGGTCATTGAGAGTAGAAAGCAGATTGTAGAAGCTGTTTTAACTCAAATCGGAGAAGACACAGCTGACCCAAATACTCCACCTGAGCCGGGCATTACACCTCACAAAGCAAGGATTACAATTTCTTTTGTTCAATCCAGCGAAAGAGGAGGTATCTCTACTAAAGAGATTCTTAACGAAATACGGGAAGAAGTTAGTAGTTATGCAGGAGTAGAAGTCGTGGTTAGTAAAAATGCAGACGGCCCACCAACTGGTAAACCCATCAATTTGGAGTTAAGGTCTGCAGACTTAGATCAATTACTTGTAGAATCAGAAAAAGTACAACAATTTATAGTAAATTTAGGTATTCCAGGTATTGAAGAATTAAAGAAAGATGTCAATATAGGAAAGCCAGAACTGTTGATTAACATAGATAGAGAAGCTGCCAGGAGGTATGAACTTTCTACTTATAGTATTGCAACCGCAATCAGAACTTCGATCTTCGGAAAAGAGGTTTCTAAATTTAAAGATGGGGAAGATGAATACCCTATCATGGTAAGACTCTCTGATAAATATAGACATGATGTGAAAGCTCTTATGGACCAAAGGATTACTTTTAGAAATCCGACAAATGGTAAAATTGTACAAGTACCAATATCAGCAGTAGCTAATATTGAGTATTCCAGCACATATAGTTCTATAAAGCGTAAAAACTCAGATAGAATTGTAACACTTTACTCCAATGTCTTAGATGGATACAATGCCAATGAGATCGTAGATCAACTTAAAGATAAAATGGCTAGTTTTGATCTGCCAGAAGGGTTTGTTTATGAATTTACAGGAGAGCAACAGCAACAAGCAGAGGATATGGCTTTCTTAGGAAATGCATTCTTTATTGCCATTTTCGCTATCTTTATTATCCTTGTGGCTCAGTTTAATTCACTGATAACTCCATTCATTATTATCTTATCTGTATTCTTTAGTACCATTGGAGTATTCTTAGGATATGCGATAACGGGTAAGGACATATCAGTTATTTTTACAGGCGTAGGTATCATCTCGCTTGCAGGTATTGTGGTGAATAACGCCATTGTTTTGATTGATTACACCAATCTTATAATGGTTAGAAAAGTTAAGGAATTAGGGTTGAAAAAAGTAAGCGAACTGAGTTACCAACAAGTCAAAGACTCATTGGTAGAGGGAGGAGCTACAAGATTGAGGCCAGTACTATTAACGGCCATTACAACGGTATTAGGTTTAGTGCCGTTGGCTATAGGGTTTAATTTTAACTTCTTTACTTTGGTTTCTGATTTAGATCCACAAATTTTTATAGGTGGTGATAATACTGCAATGTGGGGACCATTGGCTTGGACCGTTATCTATGGTCTTACATTTGCCACTTTCCTTACTTTAGTAGTGGTACCAGTAATGTACATGTTATTCATCAGACTTAGAAGATTTGGGATGAACATAGCAAATAGAATAGCTGGATAATAATACTTTCTGATAACAGAATTATATAACTTTAAGAAAGAGCTACTGTATATTTGCAATGGCTCTTTTTTATTACAACTGCCATAAATTTATTTAGTAAAAGATAATAATGTCAAAACACTACGATCGATACCTTGAGACTCCCCTCTTCAAAGTTCCATTGAGAATTTATGTTGAAAAAAGGAAATCGGTTAGAGCTTCTTTGGGTAAAAACCATGTGATATTAAGAATACCTGTTTTTGCAACTGAAGAGTTAGAAAAACATGTCACATTTACAAAAAATTGGCTACATAAAGTTTTGATCGATAAACCTAATATCCTTGATAAATACCAGATTAAATCAGTTGAGGATGAATATGAAATCGTCATTCTAGAAAAATACACTTACAAGGTAAAAGTAACGTATCTAAAAGCAGATAGAGGCACTGCTAAGCTACGAAATTTTGTTATTGACTTGGGAATTCCTACCAAAGCTGACGAGTTTGATCAACGTAAAATGATTAGAGATTTAGTTTCTAAAATCTTAGTAAAAGTATTTAAGGACTATGTTGTAAAACGTATCCATGAGATTAACAATTTACACTTCAAAAAAGAAATAAAAGGTGTTACTTTGAGATATAATGCTTCTAACTGGGGCAGCTGTTCTTCAAAAGGAAGGATTAATCTTTCTACTAGATCATTGCTGCTCACTGACAAGGCATTTGAGTACATACTCGTCCATGAGCTGTCCCATATGGTTGAAATGAACCATTCCCAAAAATTTTGGAACGTAGTGGAAAGAGTCATGCCTGACTATGCCATCCATGAAAAATTCATAAAAGAAAATAGCAGTAGAATAGATTTTTAGTATCGTTTTATACTTCTTAGCAGTACTCAAAAATTAAACAATCTGCTTACCTGACAACTACCTTTTTGGTTAATCGATAGCCATCAAAAGTATAGTGCAAAAAATACATACCTGAAGGAATACCAATTATGTTTACGGTAGAACTCTCTAAGGTTTTAGAAAATAACTTTCTGCCTTCAATACTTACCAATTCTACATTTTGGTTCTTAGTAGAATTGAAAGGCACATCTACTGCGAAGTCACCATTATTAGGATTAGGTCTAACCTTGATTTGTGAGTTATAAATGTCATTAGTCCCAGTTGTGGTTGAAATACCTACTTCTTGAGTAAGTATTACATCATCACAAGCACTTTTTCCAGTCATTGTAACTGTATAAACACCATCCGTTTGATAAGTATAATTAGCAATATTGCCAACAAAACTATTACCGTCTCCAAAGTCCCAAATAATGGAATCAAGGTACTTTACGTCAGTAGAAAGGTTTATTTCACCAAACCCAAGGTGTTCAGATATCAATTGGTTACCCTCTGGAAGTCTTTGAACGTTTACTTCAAAAAATACAGCATCGGATCCACCTTCATGATTCACTTTTAGGTAGCCGGTTTTCTTACCTCTTCTTGTATATATAACTTCATGTGGTCCAGCAGTAAATGCCTCTTCAGGATCAGAATATGGTCCAAAATTCCATTTGTATTCTGATAGTGTATCTAGTGATTCAGTAGTAAATGTTACAATTTCATCAACACAAGGTCTACCTCCAATATTATCACTAACCTGAGCTAAAGGAGCAGGTCTAATAGGGATAGCTATGGTCCTTTTACCTTCTCTACCATCAGCAAAAACTGGGCTAACAGCTGTCCATCCTATTTCATATTTTTTTTCTTTAGGAAAAACAAAAGAAGTTGAATCTGAGGAACCAATTATCTCCATATATTTATCCCCTAACACATATACATTATAGGAAGCAGCTTCTTCAAAGCCATTCCAAGAAAGTACAATTGCTCCAGTTTCATTTCTAGATGCTTTGAGTGCCAATGTCTCTTTTGATACAATAAATGTGCTACCACTACTGTCTGTAACCCCATTTCTTGATACAAATAATTTAAGGTCATCATGGTATTCTGTAGGCATCGTCAGCGAAACAAATCTTCGTTGACCATCAATGGAACGATTGATCAAAGTATCTCCTGAAGAATTGATAAGGTTAACCTCAAAATCTCCCTCTGTCCCCACAGCATCCCAATGAAAAACCTCTCTATCACGATTAATTACATTCTCTCCCCCATTAGGGTACGTAATGTCTATCTCATCTGTTGTAAACTCCCAAACTACATAGTAGTCTGCTGCTCCAAAAGGAATATAATTACCTTGCAATTTCAATTGGTATGTTCCAGGACTAGGGTTATCAATAGCTATCTGCTCCATATTATTGGTATTGTCAAATCCTTTTGTAGCAGGCAAGTTAAGTAATGATGGATCTGGCGTTGGATCTAAGACCCAAGGTAAAAACTGATCAGTATCTTTTATCAAACTAGAATTTATATCTATAATTAAGTGTTGACTAGCACTAGTTGTTCCATTTTTATCTGGCCAGTACGTCATTATTTTTACTTCTTTAACATTTGCTGGGATCTCAATGTCATGACTAACAAACTGCTCTTGAACAATTTGACTATGAAAAAACCTGCCCTCTTCAATTGTAAGTGCCGCTCTGTGAGCATTGATCGAACCCCATCCAAAAATAAAATCTGGTCCTTTATTTCCAAGGTCTGAAGCAGAATTTAATAAGATAGCCTTGATCAATGCAGCATCAGGTGTTTCTCCATGATTTTGTCGAAAGCCATCATAAAGCATTGATGTTATACCAGCGACTACAGGTGCAGCTGCAGAAGTGCCTCCAAATGGCTCATATCCTTGAGATTCTATAGTAGATACATGACCAAATCCATTAGCTGCAATGTCAGGTTTTATCCTTCCATCAAATGCTGGCCCTCTACTACTCGAACTTTCAACTACATTAAGGTTATTAAGGTTGGCAACTGCTATTACGTTTTTACCAATTTTATGCCCGCCTGTGATATTGCCCCAATTTGGACCTGCTCCATAACCACAATCGCTTTCACCATCATTTCCTGCTGAAAAAACATGTAGTAATTTTGGATTTTCAAACATCTGTTGATCCACATTTCTAGTATTGCTAGTATAGCCATCATTACAGCCATCGCTATACGAAGAGTTTGTAATTAACACTCCTTGATTGTTTACTAGATTCATGGTTTCATCCAAGAAATGTGATCTATAATCTATCACAAACATTTTTGACCCAAATGCCATACCTTGGTTATTAGGATCTAAATTACCTGCTCCTGCTATCAGTCCAGCTACACCATCTCCGTGATCTCCTCTCGACTCACCACAGTAGGTGTTATCCATTCTTCCTGTGAAATCAATGTGCTCAAATACTTTACCATCATCTCTTACAAGTACTGTCACACCTTCTCCAGTATAATTTCTTATGGCTCCAGTTGTTTTATTTATTTTATTAACCCTATGCAGATTTCTGCCCAACTTATCATCAGGCCTTGCAGGCGGTGATATGCTTTCTAACCCAATGATAAATGGCAATGTAATCACTCTTTGGATATCATTTATCGCAATTTCAACTTCAAGTAGGTTGTTGTAACCGTTACTTTGTACTACCTCGATACTATTATGCTGACATAATCCTAAGATATAATCTTGATTTAGGTTGCTAGGATAGTGCAACATTAATTTTGCTTTATTCCCTACTACAGCCCAATCTGGTAAAGTTTCGTTTCTTAAGGTAGACCCAATTTTATAAGATGCCTCTAACTTTCCTAAGTTAGAAACATTGAGTTTCAAGAGATCATTCACATTAAGGTCAAGCGGAAAAGAAGCCAGAAACTTATTCCTACCCATGTGTTCTACCAATTCAATCCCTAATCCTTTTAATACACTATGGTCTGAGTTAAGTAATGGCTTATCAAAAGAAATCATCTGATAGACATGATCTGCCAAGACATCAGAGGAAGCAAAGTCAAACTTCAGACTACTTTGGCCAATTGATAGGTTAAATGAAGTAAAAACTAATATTGCGAGCGTATAAATTTTCTTGTGCATATGGTTGTTTAAATATCCTAGGTTCTAAATTGTGGTTGAAAGTAATATTTTATTTTATATCAAAAAGAAGGAAATGGTATTATTCTCAATAATATGCTTGCAAAAGACAAATAGTTGTAATATACAACATCTAAAAAGTAAAAGAATGCTTAAATTGATTTCCATATTGAACGGACTAATTAAAAAATAAAAGTTTTTATATAGGTTTAAAGCACTCTACATCATTCAATGAATTGAAATTCACCAACATCATAAACGAAAATGTCGTTACAAATCTTAAGTTCAACAGTTAATCAGCTCCCTTAAACATTTAAACAAATAGGTCGAAGACTATGTAAACCGAGGCGTAGCCGATAAACAAAGAAAGTCGTTATGAGGTAAAGTTTAAGTTTCTTTTTTCTTTCCCCAAGTCCTATAGCGATGCACAGAGCATACTCAAAAAGGCACCACCAAGTCCGAATGGGACTGGTGAGGCCGAAATTCCTTTCTTTCAACGTTAAATGAAAAATAGTGAGAGCTTTCAAAGATTTCAAAAATAAGATTCCTTTTTTATTTCCTTTGAAACCCCCTAAAGAATGGCTCTGAGATTGTTGCAAGAAAAAGCATATAAATAAAGTTTGACAAATAGTCTTATCAAAATACTTCCTATGGTCCTATCCTTTGTAATCCGCTAACCTCACCAGTTCCTCCGTTTTACTGCGGACTTGTTGATCTTTTTTCTTTCCCCAAGCCCTAAAGGGTGGAAAAAAGCAGCAGTTTTATAAAAAATTAAACGATTAAATAATATCTCGATTACCATATTAACCAAGCGCAGCCGATAAACAAAGAAAGTCGTTTCAGAAAGGTGGCTAATAACTCAACAAGCAAAATGTTGATAAAAACTGAACTGCAAATACTACAATAGTACAATAGACTAGTATCTTTGTTGTTCTTCATAATCTCTTAAATACATACCAATATGGCTGACATCATTCAGCTTTTGCCCGATAATATTGCCAACCAGATTGCTGCAGGAGAAGTCATTCAAAGGCCAGCTTCTGTGGTAAAAGAATTGGTAGAAAATGCCATTGATGCAGGTAGTACAGAGATCAAGCTAATAATAAAAGATGCTGGAAAGACACTAATACAAGTAATCGACAATGGTAAAGGTATGTCTGTCACAGATGCTAGAATGGCATTCGAACGACATGCAACTTCTAAGATAAAAACGGCAAATGATTTATTTTCGATCACCACCAAAGGGTTTAGGGGAGAAGCATTAGCATCTATTGCGGCCATTGCCCATGTCGAATTATTGACCAGGCAACAAGATCAAGAGATAGGCAATAAAATAGTAATCAAAGGTTCTAAATTAGAAAAACAAGAAGTTATTGAGTGCAGTGTAGGTTCGCAATTTTCGGTTAAAAATTTGTTTTATAATGTGCCAGCAAGGCGTAAATTTCTAAAATCAGACCCTGTAGAACTAAGACACATCAATGACGAATTTATACGGGTAGCATTAGCACATCCTGATGTATTCTTTTCATTATTTAACAATGGTAATGAGACTTATCATCTACCTCCAGGCAATATAAAACAAAGGATTGTCAATATATTTGGCAAAAACCTCGACTCAAAGTTGCTACCCATTGATGAAGATACAGATGTAATCAAGATCGAAGGTTTTGTAGGTAAAATTGAAGCTTCTAAAAAGTCTTCGGCTGAGCAATTTCTTTTTGTCAATCAACGCTATATAAAAAGCAATTACATGAACCATGCTATAAAGTCTGGCTATGACTTGTTGTTGCAAAAAGATCAATATCCTGTATTTTTTATATTTATGGAGATGGACCCCGCAAGGATAGATGTCAATGTCCACCCTACAAAGACAGAAGTCAAATTTGATGAAGAGCGGTTGATTTACAATTATCTAAGGGTAAGTGTCAAGCATGCTTTGGGCAAATACATTGTCTCACCTACGCTAGACTTTGAGACGGACACTAATTTTGTATCAGCACATTCACCTCAGACTAACCTCGGAAATTCCAACACAGGAATGAGTGACGGTAGACCTAAATCTGACAACTGGACTCAAAGAGATTATAGCAATGATGCCTCAAATCTTCAGAAAGAAAATCTAAAATCTTGGGGGAAGATTTACGAAAATATTGGGACTGACTCAACACCAAATCCGATACAAAATGAAATCACTTTTGAAAGCAGTGCTTCACAACAAAACACTGTCAATACTAAAGAGAGAGAGCCCTATCAACTTCACAATCAATACATCATATCTCACATCAAAAGTGGCTACTTGCTCATTGATCAACACCTAGCACACCAACGTATCACTTACGAGGCCAACCTCAAAGCATTTAAGACCAATAGCCTTCCTGTTCAAAAAGAGCTATTTCCAACCAATGTTGAGTTTGATGCTTCAAAAGCCGAGACAGTCAGAGAACTATTGCCCTTGCTAAACCAAATAGGATTTGAAATTGGCGAGTTTGGCAACACAGGTTTTATAATCCACGGGACACCTTCGGGCATGGTACAAGGTACTAGCATTACAACTGTACTAGAAGATATGATCTATCAATACCAAGATAACTTAGAGTTGCAACTAGGCATTGAAGAAAACTTAGCGAGATCTTATGCCAATGTAGCATCTATCAAAAGAGGAAAACACCTAAGTGTACCAGAAATGAAGAAAATCATCGATGACTTATTTGCTTGTGAGACACCATTCTCAAGTCCATCAGGAAAAAAGACATTCATGACAGTAGCCTTAGATGATATCCAGAAATATTTTGGTTAAAACGACTTCTTAGTAATAGTTGCTTTCTATACAAATATATCATTCCGATATTGTACTCTTACTAGAAAATCTCAACACATTTTATTGTAAAACAAATAGTCCCTTCATTGGGTGACTTTACAATGAAAGGAGATTGTATTAACTCAATAGTAATAAAGAACAGCATATTACTAGTCAACTGTTAATATTGCATTATTAATAACAAAAATTGATTGGTTTTCATTAATAAAGACACTATCAGCTTCACAATTTGCTTCTATGTAAATATTACCTTCATAACATGGACTGGGTACACTTAATCTATTCCAATTGCTGGCGGTTTCCCACTCCACCCCGGGACCAAGAAATCTATAATCGGCCTTTGATAAGGTAAAAGGAATAATCAAGGAGTCTGTAAATGTGCCTGCCCCTAAAATAACAACTTCTTCATTAATCGTCTTGATCTCATAACCACCATCAGGAAAACCATCTCCATAACTATCATAAAATTTCAAAGTATAAGCACCGTCGGGAAGATCAAATGGATACGTCAAACTATCGTTTGCCAGTGGTGGAGGTATGTTGTTTGTCTCATCACCAGGGTCGAAATTGCCGTCTGAAGCAATAATATTATTCAAACTATCTAGCAATTCCCATGAAATATCTTGTGGGTATGCATCAAATCTTAGTTTATAATAAATCTCATTTTTTCCAGGAGGATCACAACCTTTAGATGATACAATTCCAACTCTAGAACCTTGAGTTGCAAAATTCTGTCTCATCAAACCTATTTGATCTAGGGTAAATAAATACATGCAAGTATCATCCGAATAATCCATATAGTTTTGAACCATATTGAGACTATCACCCCTACATGCGGGAGAACCATAATTGCATCCATAATTCGGTCCTATAGCAGATGGGGTATCAGAGATGCCATCATCAATATCACAGCCGCCATCTCCCCATATATGACTGAGCCTTAGCCAATGTCCTACTTCATGTGTTCCTGTTCTTCCTTGATTAAATCGAGGATCATCAAAGATGAATTGTGCCCCTCTACCGAAAGACAAATAATCAATTACAATGCCATCAATAGAGTCCTCTGCATCAGGAAATGTTGCATATCCACGTAGATTAGCAATATCACAAACAAACATATTTAGGTATTTTTGCGCTTCCCATCCTGATTTCCCTCCCGTAGATTCATCTTTTACACTTGTTTGTATATGAAATTCAGTGGAGTCCGTATAGGTACGAGTTATACCACAGGTAGCATTCCCATATATATCTCTTGTTGCTAAGCAAAATTCTATCTCCGCATCACCTATTACATTAGACCAAAATGTATCTATGTTCGAATTTAATAGTCTGAAATCTTCGTTCAAAACAGCTAACTGTGACATGATTTGTGCATCGCTTACGTTTTCTAAAGAATCATGATATACTACATGTACCACTACAGGTATAGTGACTACTCCCACATAAGGTGACCTAGAAGAACTTTGCTTTTTAAATCGTTCTTGCTTCATTCTGAACTCTGGATTATTTCTCATTTGCTCTAGGTAGTATTCATGAGTTCCGCAGGGTTGTTGTGCCGTAACTACCATTCCACAAATACATAGTAGCATTAAAAGTATATACGATTTCATTAGAGCTAAATTGGTTATAGATATGATGAAGATAATAGATAAATACTAGAAATTGTACTTTTTATAGATTAAACTCACACTAAAATATGAGTTCATGTAATTGGTCGCATATTGTCATTGCAAAAAATCAGGTATAAGAGTTTCATAAAAACACATATATTACATTTACTAGTTATATCTAAATCTTTTATATACTGATATAAATAGATGTACTAGTAAGGATTTTTAAAATCACTGGTTTCATCAGTTTTACCCTTCTGAGCCACCCTATTAAATGAAATCATATTATTTATCTATTTTTAGATTTTGATTAAAGATTATAAATGATTCGCCAACTTTTATAATTTATATAACTAATTGTTGTTCTTATCTTTGGTGAGTCGTAAAATAATGAAGTTAAGCCTTATTTGCAAAATTCGGAACCAAATGTAAAGACCATCATGAGGGAAGTGGACAATACTGGTATTGGTCAAATAATATTTAGACTTTCTACATTTAGCTTACCATCAATTAAAATTTTCTACCCACTGAACAAAACTGTCTATATTTGCATCTTATAAGAAATTCACACTTTATGAAATATTTCAAAACAGTACTTTTGTTTACCATTCTTACATTAGCATGTACCCCTAAAGTTGCTAAAGTGATAGAAGAAAAACCATCAGAAACGGTAAATGAAAATGTACCCTGCCCTGCTTTTAACAACCTATCTAGTTATAAAAAAGAACTAGCAGAAAATGCTTTTGTATTGTACAAAGACTATTTTGGAATGGGTAAATACAAAGAGGCATTCCCTTATTGGAGACAAGCTTACACACTAGCTCCTGGATCTAATGGGAGTGTAAAGAGTCACTTTGACGATGGCGTCACATTGTATGCAGATTTGATGTCTAAATCATCTGATAAAGAATTACAACAAAAATATATGGATACCATCAATCAGATCTATGCAAAAAGAGAGATGTGTTTTCCTGTAGATGCTGATTATTATGGGCAAAAAGGCTTTGATTACTACTATAAACTTATTGAGTTTGTCGATGAGCAAACCATCTATGATACCTTTAAGAAATCGATTGATGTAGGTGGAGGCAAAGTGCCTTATTTTATTATTAACCCATTTACAAAAGTGCTATACGATAAAGTAAATGCAGGAACTGTAGATAATAAAGAAGCAAGTGGGTATTCTATAAAAATGATGGATGCCGTCAAAAACGGGTTGGCTACTTGTACAGGTAAAGCATGTGAATCTTGGAATATTATTAATGAATATGCTCCAGACTTGCTGGGTTCATTAGAAGGTGTAGATGACTTTTATGATTGTAATTACTACATGGATAAGTACTATGCTCTATACCTTGCAAATCCTGATGATTGTGAAATAATAAATACCGCATTAAGTAGAATGCTTAGAGGAGGTTGTGCAGAAAATGATGTAAAGGTGGCTGAAATAAAAACTGCAAAAGAAAGTAAATGTTATACTCCACCTCCTCCTCCTGGGATGTTAAGACAAGGATATGATGCTTACCAAGCTGGTAATTACAAACTAGCAGTACAACAATTTGATCAATATGTATTAGAGAATGATGATCCAGAAAAGCAAGCAAAATACAGCTTATTGATTGCAAAAATCTACTATGGAGATATTAAAAATTACCCAAAAGCCAGAGAGTATGCTAAAAAAGCTGCCTCATATAAGCCAGGTTGGGGAGATCCATACATTCTAATTGGAAAACTATATGCATCAAGTGGCCCTCTTTGTGGACCTGGCCGTGGTTGGGATAGTCAAGTAGTAACATGGCCAGCGATTGACATGTTTCAATATGCTAAAAACATTGATCCAGCAGCCACTTCTGAAGCAAATAAGTGGATCAACACTTACACTAAGTATATGCCAAGTAAAGAAGATATTTTTTTTAGAAGTATAAAGGCAGGATCTTCTTATAGAGTCCCTTGTTGGATTCAAGAAAACACAATTGTAAGAACTTCCGATTAGTAATCTGAAGGTACGCCTATGGTTTTGAGTTTGTGGATCGTTATTAAATAGAATTGAGTTACAGTGAATTAAAATCACTGCGAAAGTTAAATTCAACTATTTAATTTACATTACGCAACTAATTTGCTATCTTGGATATATAAATATAGACCAGTATAGTTTTTATAGCCAAATCTCATTATTATGAAAGGACTTTTACCTGTATCAATATTATGTTTATCTATTCTTTTTACAAATAATGTAAAATCCCAAGATTGGATAGAAACCAATGGAATCGACAATACGCTCAGTTTTGAAAAACTTGTATTTACCAATGTTGCAACTGGAGTGGCTATTGATGATGCCAACAATGTCTGGCTCTCACCTAATGGGTCATTAAGTTGGGAAAACAATAGTTTTTCAAACCAAAACCAGCTAAACGCTATTGAACCAATAAGCGACTCAGAAATATGGGTAGTAGGAGCAAATGGTACATTAAGAAGAGGTATTATCAATAATGGATCTATCAGCTGGGGTGTTATAAATTCTACTACTAATAATACTCTAAACAATGCCCATTTTATAGACTCCAATGCTGGATGGCTTGTTGGTGACAATAGCACATTAAGGTTTACTCAAAATAGTCTTTCTTTCTCTACTCAAAGTGTTCCAGGCTTAACTGCCGATTATAATGATATCTATGTAAATGATGATTTAGGGATCATTGTAACCTCCTCAAATAGAATTGGGATCTCGAGAAATGGTGGAAAATTTTGGGAATTAGGTGCTATACTCCCAGCTACAGACAATATTCAAATAGAGTATGCCAATGGATTCTTTTATGTTTTGTCTAGTCAAGGAGTCTTGATGCGTAGTAATAATGGTGATATTTGGACAGTAATCAATACACCAGTATCTGAGATAAATAGTTTTGATATCGGACTTGGGGCCTTATACATTGTCGGAAATGGTGGAGAGACCTATTCTTCACCTACATTCGGTAATTCTTGGCAGGAGATCAATGGCATCCCAAGTACAATAGATGTCAATGACATTTCTTGCACAGACAATGGATGCTACGCTGCAGGTACTGAGGGTAAAATTTACTGGCTTTGTAAAAGAATCACTGTAGGAGGTAGAATTTGGGGTGATAAAGTGACTAATTGTACGGATGACAATGACTTAGAGAATGGCTATGCAAATGTGGTAGTTAACCTATTGAGTGGGGCAAATATTATTGCTACAACTACTTCCGGTGACAAAGGAAATTACCAGTTTATAGTACAAGAAGGTAGTTACACTGTTTCATTAAATGCATCAAATTTTACTCCAAATGGAGCACTATATAATAATACGCCATGTGGCACTGCAATTGACCCAAACAACAATATTTCTGGTGATCAAAATGGACAATCAGTTGGAAACACAATTGCAACACCAGTGCCCATTGATTTAAGGTGTGGCGAAGAATTGGGAGCTCAAGGTGTTGAAAACCTTACTGTGGATTTTGGACTAACTTTTGGATGCAGCACAAATGGTCCGAACAGTTTAGCCTCCACAAATTGTAACAATCCTACTTATTCCTGTAATCTAAACAATGCTGTGCAAGGATGTAAAGTGATGAATAGTATTGTAAGTTCTAATATTGTGCAAGGCTGTTCGAAACTAGATTCTATTACCAACCGTACATGGTTTACCTTTTATGGGGGAACTGGTAATTATCAAATTATTATAAGCCCTCAAGGTTGTTTTCCAGGAAGTACAGGCATGACAGGTATGAAGGTAGGTGTTGTCAAAGAATGTGACGATAATAATAATGTGTTTTGCAAAGATGTATGTGGTACTGGTTCCAATGTAAGTATTCCTTCAACTTCTCTTCAGCCTGGACAAGTTTATTATATATGGATTGATGGATGCGATGGAAGTGTTTGTGGATACGACATCACCATTTCTGGCAATTACGTCCAATTTGTTATTCCTGCAATAGACAAATTATTAATAAATGGTCAAGATGGTAATACTAATGCAATCTGTGGTGGATCGGACATAGTTGTAGAAGCAAAAGACTTGTTAGGTATATATAATACAATGGAGGCTACATTCTTTTGGGAGATAAAAGCCAATGGAGTATTGATTACAGCACTTCAAACAGATACTAATTTCTTTGCATACACCTTAAATGACGTTAATACCTACCAGATTTGCCTTGTAAAAATCACCAACAATTGTGAATCTAAAAATATAAATGGCTGTAATGAAATCATACTAATGGAAGTAGCAGACGAAGACTTTGGGTTAGTGGAGATCTGTCAAAATGATTTAGTTTTTTATACTGGTCCCACATTTGTCAACGGTAACCCTAATAATACAAATGACCCGAATGGTGATGGCACTATTGGTTGGCAAGATGGCAATCAATTATTCCCTGGCACTAACACAGTGACCATTACCAATGCCTTAGGATGTACGTATGATCAAACTGTAGAAATAGTGGAGCTAATCCCTTCACCAGCAGCTAATATAACAGAGCTTGTTTGCGATGGAGCTGACTTTCCTATATACGTTGGAGATCAAAATTATTTTGCAGAAGTCATAAATAAAAATATTACTATTAACAATGGGGCAGAAAATGGATGTGACAGTTTTATTGTATTAAATATAATTTACCTTGATGTAGAAGGTGACATACAGCAACTAGGTTGTGATTCTTCTGGAGTTAACTTACAGTTTGTACCATCTTTTATTAAAAACACTGCAAACCGACCGATAGTATCTACATGGTATGATGGTAATGGCAATGTGGTACCTGATGATGGAGACAATGACCCTTATACCATTACCGTACCTTACTCTGCTAATACTTATACTTTAGAACTGTCAATAATGGTTCCTGGAATAGGTACTTGTGCCTTCATTTTTGACCATACTATTAATTTTGCTCTGCCTACTATCGTTGGAGTTGACTCATTATGTATTGGAGAATCTGGTAGTTTTCTATTCACCTTCCCTACTGGTATTAATGAAACACCTCTTTGGAATGTGGATAATGGTAACTTCACTGGATTATTTAATCTAAATCAACCAATTACCATAGATTGGGATGCTCCGGGAGTAAAGACATTGACTTTAGCTTATCAGTCTAATGGTTGTTATGTAGAGCAAACAGCTACAGTTGTCGTTTTACCAAAATATGAGTCGAGTAATTTCGCATGTAATTCTGGAGATAATTCTGTAACTTTTACTTGGCCAAACTTGCCATTTAATCAAGTTGAAAGCATCAATGTACTAACTGGTCAAAGTGGTACATTAGGACCTAACTCTTTTGTGGTAGATAGCCTCAATGGAGGAGAAGGGGTTACTATTGAAATCAATATTGTATCAGACATTTGTGCATCTTACAGTATTTTAGCTCTTTGTGGATCAGAAGCTTGTGATTCAATAGCTAACTTACCAAATTATTCAAATTGCACAAATGCTAGCTCTAATACCATTTGTGACATCAGGACCCTTCAATCAGGATGTGCTACTATGAACAATCCTACGACAATCAATCCTGGTATCGCTTGCCTGACTGGAAGTGATTTTAATCTAGAATGGGTTCCTTTTACAGCTGGTACGGGTAATTATAACATTGATATATTAGTCTATAATTGTAATCAAGGCACTATCGCTGATGGTATGCAATATGCTATTTTTGAAGCGTGTGACTTAGCTAATCCTATCATTTGCAGTAGTTCTTGTACTACTAACAATGTATCTATCGGCTCTGGTATATTAAATCCAGGACAAGATTATGTCATCATGCTTAATGGATGTAATGGTACTATCTGTGATTATAGTTTCATCATAAGTGGAGATTTTGCTCCTTATGTATTGCCAAGTGTTTTAGATGTAAATATTGATGGTGCTATTGCTGATTCTATTAGCATATGTGAAGGCACATCCGTAAACTTTTCATTGGTTTTTGATCAAACTTTGTATAGTGAAATATACGGAAGTGATCTAACTTGGACAATTAAAAACTTAGAAAGTCAAGCAATAACAAATATTACAACAACTGCTTCCAATTTATTATTAGATAATCTAGGTGTAGGAAAATACGAGGTTTGCTTTACAGGTATTTCCAACAGCTGCAGTGATGTAACTTATCAGCCAATTTGTAAATATATAAATATATTAAAAGACTTTGATCCTCTGATCATCACCTGTATTAATAATGCTGATGTTATTACATTTACTTGGACAACAGATCCTGATCATTTGTCTTATGATGTTGTTGTGTCAACAGGGCAAACTGGTGTATTAACTGGAAATACTTATACAGTGACTGGATTACAAAATAATGAAGAAGTCACCATTGAAGTCACAGCCAATGTGCTAAACGGGTGTCAAGAAATTACAGCTACTTCCAGTTGTGTTGCCTCTGATTGCCCAACAGTTACCATCGTTATTGATTTTGGAGGCCCAATAACAGTTTGCTTAAAAGATAGTGCAGCAAATGTCAATTTTACAGCAGGTGTTACACCAGTCACTTCGGGTACAGGAGTTTTTTCAGGAGCAGG
>JBBKVK010000107.1:0-23888 GCA_037968395.1 Saprospiraceae bacterium
ACATTTATTATGAAAAAACTATTTACACTTTTTGCTTGCTTATTAGTGGGTCTAATTACAGCTCAAGATTTACAGGAAGGTCTTGTGATACATTATCCATTTGAGGATAACCTTACTGATGTTATTTCTGGAACGACTGCAGAAAACTTTGGTAATCTCACTTTTGAAGAGGGCAAGGTAGGAACAAAAGCAGTTCGATTCTTCCAACAGGGTGCTTACTTCGTTACGCCTTCTGGTGCTCTTCAGGTAGGGCCTGTAATCGATGGCGGAACATCTGGCACCTTCTCTATGTTCGTTAATCACAGAGCAGATCCATTGCTGACAGATCGTCAAAATTATATTGCTCAAAAGAACCTTTGTGGACCGAGTGATAACAACCGTGGCCGTGTCGTATTATACCGCCAGGACCCCAATAGTGGTTCTGATCCTGACAGTCTTATTTCATTTTTTGGCGGCACTCCAAATCGAACGAACTACAAACTAGACATGGGGGACACTTGGATTCATCTAACTTTAACCATCGACACTGATAAGGAAGAATTTGCTTTTTTCGTTGATGGCGTTGAGACCGTTAGAAACCAACTTGGCAAACAGGCAGAGAATTCTTGTGGTGAATATGTCATAGGCCACCACCTTACTTTTACTACTGAGACCCAAACATTTGATGGGCTGATGGATGATCTTCGCTTTTACAATAGAGTGCTTACGCAAGAGGAAATCTCGATGCTCTCTAATCAGACTCCATCTTCTACAAAAGAAGAAATTGTGGCTAATGCCATTAAACTTACACCTAACCCAGTAGCCTCTAATCAGCCGTTCAACTTAACAATCGATCGCTCTGTTTTCAAAACTGGCTCAGCTCTAGTTATGAACATCATTGATGCTAGTGGCCGCAAGGTAATGGAACGCCAATACGATGGGGCGTCGGATCAGATAACATTGAATCATGGCTTAATTCCTGGAATATTTACAGTTTCCCTAACTGATGGCAAACGGCTTACGACTATGAAATTAGTGGTTCTTTAATATATCATTGAAATATTAAATTTTAGAGGCCTCTTCCGAAACATCTGAAGAGGCCTCTTTTTTTTTTATTTTATAAAAAACAGCTTACTTATTAAGTTGTTGTGTAATCTAAATGGTTTTTTGCAGTATCTCAAATATTGATTTGAAGTAAGTAACTTCAAATAGCTTGTTGTTTTGAGGGACGTTTTTTTCTTGGAGCATTTTTGGAGCAAGAAGTAAACTCTAAATAACTCTAGTTGGACTGGCAATATTGACATACTATATACAGCTTTTATAATAATTGCATTAAAGAATACTGGCTCTGAACATAAAGAACTGCTTATTTAATTGTAAATTATATCATACCCTATCAGGGGAAACCCCACTAATCAGCTTCTTAACGCCAATAATCAGACAGTAAGGCTAATAAATCATAACTAATCTTTATATTTGCTTTACATTTTGAATAACAACAATACTCATGAGACCTCTAATAATCCTCCTATTAGTTTGCTTTTCACTAATTTCTAATGACATTAAGGCTAGTTTGACTTGTCCGCCTAATGTGACACTTACTTGTGATAGCGATCTTTCTGATTTTAATTATACTGGATACCCAATACTAGGAGGTACCCATATTTATATTGGAGCATCTTATCAAGACCAAGATTTTACTACTCTTTGTGGTGTAGGTCATGTTATTAGAAGATGGTATGTAGATCTTAATGGAGACAACCAATTGAGTACTGACGAACCATATTGTGACCAGACAATAACGTTGATTGATATCCCAAGAGAGATCACATTTGATGCTCCTAGAGATGTTACGATTGACTGCCTTGATGATATACCATCAAGTACTGTGACTTGGACAGCAGGCCCTTGTGACTTCATTGGCTACGATTCAGAAGACTTGATATTTGAAATTTCGAATGATGCTTGTTATAAGATAATGCGGAAGCATACTCTCATAGATTGGTGTGTATATGCTCCTCATGACCCTAACTGGAATGGTGAAGGGTTATACATCTTTAAGCAGTACATAAAGGTGATCGACAACCAAGAACCTGTCATTAAGATTTGTGAAGCAAAAGAGTATGAAGTGGGCACAGAATGTAAAACGGAAGTAACTCTTACTAATTCAGCTGTAGATCTTGGTAGTTGTCCATCAGCAGATTTATATTGGGAAGTTGAGATTGACCTATGGGCAAATGGAGACATAGATTATGTATTTAGCTATTTACTTACTGGGAAGTTTAACATTCCAACTAAAGCAAATAATGAAGAAGTATCGATAAAGATACCAGAACTTCTCAAGCCAGGAAACCACAAAGTGAAATGGAAGGTAAAAGATGGATGTGGTAATTGGGAGTCTTGTTTGACAACTTTTAAAACAGTGGATAAGAAAGCTCCTACTCCTTATTGTCATCAAGTAATATATGCAAGTTTTGATGGCTCAAATAATGGCTCAGTTGATATACCAGCAAGTATGTTTAATGTTGGAAGTTTTGATAATTGCTCTGCTCCAGAATACTTAAGTTATGCATTTAGCAATGATGTAAATGACGATACTCTAAATATTAGCTGCTTAAACCAAGGTTTTCAGTTTTTGAATGTTTATGCCTTTGATGAAAGAGGCAATAGCGACTTCTGTGTGGTGTACATGCTTATTTTTGATAATGGGCTGTGTAATTCTCGGTTTTCACCTCAGGGGACTACTAGACTTGCAAATGGGAATCAATTGCCTTATGTCGATCTTCATGTATCTAGACCAAATGAATTTATAGGCTCATGGTTGTCCAATCCAGATGGAAAATTACAAACTCAAGACATCCCTCTTTTTGATGACATCACATTTAAGCCTACATTAAATGGGTTAGATAAAGACAAAATAGATGTAGAAGATTATTTAATGTTACTCGATCATCTCTTGGGTAAAAAACCACTGCAATACTTAAGTATTTTAGCCGCAGATCTAGATGACAATAAAAAGGTTTCAGTGCAAGACTTAAAACTCTTGAAGGACTTTGTTCTAGGTAGAAACAATCATTTTAATGATAGAGATTGGTCATTTGTTGCCAATCATCAAATACTTAACTTTAGCTTAAAATCACACAATAACTCGCTTAAAATTACAGAATTCGATGGTGATCTTGACTTTATTGGTGTTATGAAAGGAGATTTATCTAATCAAACATTAGACTCTACGATTACAAGATCGAACCCTATTCTTCCTTTATATAAGACAACAAGTAATGAAGGGTATACAGCTTTCTACCTAAGTGAAAATATTGCACTTAAAGGATTACAACTAAGCATCACTCTAGATCAATTGATAGACATGAGAAGTGGTCAATTAGATTTGAATGTAGAAAATTTATACTCCGACAATAGTCAAGTCAACCTACTATTGACTGATGTAGGATTCATAAATACTGAAGAGCCATTATTTTACGTAAAAGCAGGATCAATAAATTCAATCTCAGGTAAAGCTATTTCCGCAGAAAATATAAAGTTTAGTTTGAAAGAACAAATTTATAATTTGGATCTGATTTTATATCCAAATCCTGCAGCTAATAGCATAGTAATTGAAGGCATTCAAGATGATCCAGTTGTAATTGTGAATATGGTCGGGCAGTCTATGGCCATCATTAAAAAGAACGGAAGTTCATTTGAAATAAGTACTTATCCGAATGGCAGATACATTGTTAAGTCTGGAAATAAGGTCGCTTCGTTTATTAAAGTAGACTAAGTTAAATTGTAATGTCTTGTTTTTGGTGATGGATTGCACCCATCATTTAATGGATGTTACTCCTTTGGGTTTTTCTTTTTTGTATCCGAAAACTGGATCGTATTAGGGATTAGACAATGAAGGATTTATTGTTGGAGTATCTTGATTATTAATCAATACCATAACTTTTTGTCTTATTTTAGTGTCACTCTATTAGGTTTTTTATTGACCATTAATAGAGTTCTACTTTTTCCGTTCGGTGATAAAAGCTATTAAATTTCTAAAATGTAGGGAGGCTTCTGTTTGTGGTAGTTGATCTAACATATCAAAGGCCTTAGCTTGGTAGGCTTTCATTTTTTCAATTGTGTACTCAATACCACCATGATCAATTACAAATTGGATGACTTCTCTTACAACTTTATTGTCCGTACTCTTATTCTTTATAAGATTGATTATTCTACGTTTATCTGATTTATTACAGTTGTTTAGAGCATATATAAGAGGTAAAGTCATCTTCTTCTCTTTGATGTCAATCCCAAGAGGCTTGCCGACATCTGCTTGTCCATAATCGAATAAATCGTCTTTTATTTGAAAGCAGATTCCTATAGTTTCACCAAGAGCAATCATATGGTTTATATGGCCTTTATCATTAGTAACAGATGAGGCTCCTGCACCACATGCGGCTGCAATAAGTGAAGCCGTTTTTTTGGTAATAATATCAAAGTATACCTCTTCCACTATATCCAGCTTTCTCGCCTTTTCTATTTGAATTAACTCCCCTTCTGCCATTTCTTTGACAGCAGTGCTTAAAATCTGAAGTTGTTCGTATTTATTATTATTAAGTGCTAATAGCAGGCCTTTGGACAATAAATAGTCTCCAACTAAAACAGCAATCTTATTTTTCCAAAGTGCATTAATTGAGAAAAAACCTCTTCTTTGGTAGGCGTCATCAACTACGTCATCATGCACTAAGGTCGCTGTGTGTAGCAATTCTACAAGAGAAGCACTGATATAAGTGGAGTCATTAGTCTGGCCAAACATTCTTGCAGACAAGAATACAAACATTGGTCGAACCTGCTTACCCTTACTTTTGGCAATGTAATGCGTAATTTTATCCAAAAGACTGACATTACTCTTCATGGATTCCTTAAAGTGGGTATCAAATTCTTTTAGCTCTTTGGAGATGAATTTCTTTATCTCATCAAGGCTCGAGGCCATATCCTTATTTTTTTGAAAGCGAAAGATAAATAATATTGATTGAATAGCTGAATGGATTAATAATTAATCTAATAAATTGGCTAATTCTATCATTTGTAAAGTATATCTTGAAATAGATTTAACCATGCTTAATTAAATACTTTGTTGATAATCCTTTATAAAAAATTGTAAAAATCTGACTAATTTATGATCTTTCGAAACTTAATAACGTTGTATACGTATAATAAGTAAGGCTTATTAATTCGACCAACAGGTACATATTCTGCCAAATCAAGGAAATTATATGACAAAAGTGCAGAAAATGACTAGTTGGTATAATTTTTAAGCTTATTTTTGTATCATAATTTTAATGTAAATCAATAAAAACGTATTATTGTATTTGCATATATATAACTAAACAATTTAGATGAATAACAGAAAGTTTTCTCCTAAAGTAAAAAAGATAATTCAACTAAGCCGTGAAGAAGCAATAAAGCTAGGACATTCGTCCATAGGTACAGAGCATTTCCTAATTGGAATACTCGAGGATAAAGACGGCCTGACTGCAAAAGTCTTTGATTCACTAGACATAGACATTGAGGCTGTCGAATCATACATGAAACAAGCGGAGAGTGTAGAAAAAATTGCTGATACTAAATACAACATGGGAAATATCCCTTTAAATAAACATGCTGAAAAAGTACTAAAAGTAACTTTTCTAGAAGCAAAAAAATATAAGACTGAAGAGATATTGCCAGAACATTTAATGCTCTCAATATTGAAACACAAAGATTTTACCGCTGAAACATTGGTGAACAATTTTGACTTAGATTACGATACATTCAGGTCAGAATTAGAATATGTTAAGCAAGAAATGGAAACAGGATTTCAAGATTTCTTTCCTCCACAAGGTTCTGCGGATTCGGATTCTCCAATGGATGACGATTTGGGATCAGAATCTTCTTATGGAGCCAGTGGCAATATTAAAAAAGGAAACAGCAAGTCTAGAACTCCTGTCTTAGATAATTTCGGAAGAGATGTAACAAGACTTGCAGAAGAAGACAAACTTGACCCGATTATTGGTAGAGAAACAGAAATCGAAAGGGTTTCTCAAATATTAAGTAGAAGGAAGAAAAACAACCCTATTTTAATTGGAGAGCCTGGTGTTGGTAAGACAGCCATTGTTGAAGGTTTAGCATTAAGGATTACACAGAAGAAAGTCAGTAGAACACTTTTTAACAAAAGAGTTGTTATGCTAGATTTAGCAGCATTAGTTGCTGGAACAAAATACAGAGGACAGTTTGAAGAAAGGATGAAAGCCATCATGAGTGAGCTTGAAAAAGCCAAAGATGTCATTCTTTTCATTGATGAAATCCATACTATTGTAGGAGCAGGTGGAGCCACAGGTTCTCTTGATGCTTCTAATATCTTTAAACCAGCATTAGCAAGAGGTGAATTACAATGTATCGGAGCATCAACACTTGACGAATACAGACAATACATAGAGAAAGACGGCGCATTAGATAGAAGATTTCAGAAGGTACTAATAGAACCACCATCAGTAGATGATGCTATTCATATTCTAAAAAATATCCAATCAAAATACGAGGACTTTCACAATGTCAATTACTCTGACGAAGCAATTGAAGCATGTGTAAAGCTTTCAGTAAGGTATATAACTGATAGATTTCTACCTGATAAAGCCATAGATGTAATGGATGAAGTTGGAGCAAGGACTCACTTAAAAAACATCCATGTTCCAGAGCATGTAGAGGAGTTAGAAAAACAAATAGAAGAAGTAAAAACTCTTAAAAACCAAGCAGTTAAAAATCAACAATATGAAAAAGCTGCCGATTTAAGAGATAACGAATCTAAACTTACTAAACGTCTTGACCAAGCTAAGATAGAGTGGGAAGAAGAAAGTAAGACAAAAAGATATCCTGTAGGCGAAGAGGAAATTGCAGAGGTGGTTTCTATGATGACAGGTATACCAGTCAATAGAGTGGCTCAAAAGGAGAGCAAAAAATTGGTAAAAATGACAGATGACATCAAAACGATGATCATTGGTCAAGATGAAGCTGTGGGTAAAATCACAAAAGCGATACAAAGGAATAGAGTAGGTCTAAAAGACCCTTCAAAACCAATTGGTTCGTTTATCTTTTTAGGTCCAACAGGAGTTGGTAAGACTCAATTAGCTAAATCTTTAGCTAAGACTATGTTTGATTCAGAAGATGCTTTGATTAGAATCGACATGAGTGAATATATGGAGAAATTTTCTATCACTAGACTGATTGGAGCTCCTCCAGGATACGTTGGATATGAGGAAGGAGGTCAGCTGACTGAAAAAATCAGAAGAAAGCCTTACTCTGTTGTTTTATTGGACGAAATTGAGAAAGCTCACCCAGATGTCTACAATATCTTGCTACAAGTATTGGACGATGGGCAGCTGACAGACGGACTTGGAAGGAAAATTGACTTTAAGAACACTTTGATCATCATGACTTCAAATATCGGGGTAAGACAACTCAAAGATTTTGGTCAAGGAGTTGGGTTTAGCACTGCATCGAGACAAGAAAATTCTGAAGAATATTCAAAAGGAGTGATACAAGGAGCACTGAAAAAAACCTTCTCTCCAGAATTCTTAAATAGGATAGATGATGTAATTATTTTTAATTCTCTTAGTAAAGATGACATATTTAAAATAATTGATATAACTTTGTCAGATCTTTATAAGAGATTGAATGGCTTAGATTTTTCTTTGACGCTTTCAGACGAGGCAAAAAATTTCGTAGCTGAAAAGGGATATGATCCACAATTTGGAGCAAGACCTCTTCACAGAGCAATTCAAAAATACTTAGAAGATCCGCTTGCAGAATTTATTCTTAATCAAAATCCAGAAAATGGATCGGTATTAAAAGCGGTATTAGATGAAACAAAGGAAAAGCTTATAGTAAGCTATAGCGAAGAAGTGAAAGACAAAGAAAATATAAAAAAGTAAGTATCGGATGGACATTGGAAGATTATTCATAATGGACGATCTTCCGTCCTTTTTTTAATTAAAATTTAATAACACATTTGGCAAAAAGGTATAACAACTCACCACAGGAATCAGCTGATAAGAAATTTAAAACTAACAATTCTATACGGGTTCCTAAAATAAGACTCGTAGGAGAAGATTTTGATGCAATTACAGAAGCCGCAGGTCGAGAAATAGAAAACGGCATTTATTACACCAATCAAGTCCAAAAATGGGCAGAAGACATGGGACAAGATTTAGTAGAAATCAGTCCAAACGTGGATCCTCCTATTTGTAAAATAATGGATTTCAAAAAATTTCTCTATGATCAGAAGAAGAGAGCTAAAGAAATTAAAAACAAAGCTCAAAAAACTGTCATTAAAGAAATCAGATTCGGTCCTAATACAGATGATCACGATTTTGAATTCAAAACAAAACATGCTAGAAATTTCTTAGAAGAAGGTTCAAAAGTGAAAGCTTATGTGCACTTTAGAGGGAGGACAATTGTATTTAAAGATCGAGGTGAATTAATCCTGCTAAGGTTCCTTAAAGAGTTAGAAGATGTGGGAGGAGCAGAAGCCCTACCAAAACTAGAAGGCAAAAGAATGTTTGTCATGGTGGCTCCTAAGAAAGCCAAAAAATAGACAACTTTTAAATATAAAAAAAGAGAGGACATTTAGTTCTCTCTTTTTGTTTGATGTTTATTTAAGCGCATTGTATACCTTGACTAAACCGTTTAACAGGTTTACTGTTGCAAGCTTTTGGTATATGCCAAACAATAGGGTTTGACAAACGTTTGATTTCTATTCCTATTTCAACTTTCTCTATTAAACGTTTTAAGCCTAACCTTTATCCTCTATAATCTAACATCGCTGCATCTTGACCACTTCAGGATACTTATTATTTTATTCCAAATAATTTATTAATTCCAACAATTTTCGAACTATATTCTGTCTTGACAACGTTTGAAGATCAGTAACAACATTAAATATCAAACTCCATGAAGTTAAGTACCATATTAAAAGGAATATTATATCTATTTATTGGCTTAGTATTAGCCGCTCTAATTGTACCTTTTGTTTTTAAAGACAAGATCATAGAGGAGATTACGAAAATTACAAATGAAAATCTAAATGCAATAGTTTCTTTTGATGATGTAGATGCTTCTTTATTACGCTCTTTTCCAAATTTAAACATCAGACTTGAAGGCTTAGAAGTAATAGGTAAAGGACCATTTGAAGGCGTTTCATTACTAAAAACAGATGTATTTACTTTTGACATGAATATTTCACCATTGTATGATGACAGTGTAGAACCAGAAATATCATATATCGGCCTTACCAGACCAGACATTAATGTTATTGTTTTAGACGCAAAGACTGCTAATTATAATATTACTTTGCCTGACACAACTGCATCTACTGGTTTTTATATTAAATTGAATAAGTATGATATAACAGACGGTAAAATTAGATACCGAGATAAAGACTTAGCACTTGACTTGATTTTAGAAGGGTTAAACCATGAGGGCAAAGGTGATTTCACTCAAGATGTATTTGACTTAGCAACCAAATCAGAGGCTAAAAGTGTCTATGCTAAATACGATGGATTTACTTACATCAATAAGTTGCCTGCGAAACTTGATGCTTTGATCAACATGAATTTTCCTGAGGAGAAATATACGTTAAAGGACAATAAAGCTCTTTTGAACAAACTAGAATTAAATGGAGATGGATTTGTACAATTTGATGGTGATAATATGCTCACTCAAGTAAAAATAAACTGTCCATCAAATTCATTTGGAGACTTGGTATCAGCATTTCCCTTTATACCTGTAGAAAAAGGAATGGATATTAAAGGTAATTTTTCGGCAAAGGCTACAGCTGATGGAATTTACAATGGTGTTCTTGGCAGGTATCCTGCATTTGATATAGATCTAAGTATCAGTGATGGGTCAATTAAATATACTGATCTACCCTACCCAATAAATAACATCAATAGCAAAATTCACATTAAGTCTACCAATCCACATATGAAAGATCTCATTGTAGATATCAGTGACTTTGGGATGAAGGTTAATAATGAACTAATAAAAGGAAAATTTACTATTAATAACGGACTTTCAGACCCATTAGTGGAAGGAAGCTTGGATGCAGATGTTAATCTGGAAAATTGGTCAAAAGCAATATACATTGAAGGCTTAGAACAAATTGGAGGTCAAATATACTCAGACATTAAATTTAAAGGAGCTCTGAGCGATATTGAGGCTCAAAATTATGATAAAATTGAATTTAGCGGTGATTTTAAAGGAACCAAACTATTATTCAAAACTACAGGCTCTCCAGCAATAAATATTACTGCTGCATCTATGAGTGCTAAAGCTGAAAGATTAGTAATTAACACAACCGGTTTGAAAATGGGAAATTCTGAAATGGCCATCAATGGTACCTTGGACAATCCTTTAGCTTTCCTATCCGAAAAAATCAATGTTAAAGGCAATATTAATGTAGAAGCAGATCGTATTGATTTTAATGAATGGATATCAACCGAACCGGCTACTGCTGCACAATCAACTTCTGAAGAAACCATGATAAATTTTGATCAGTATGAGTCAACTGATGTAACTGTGAATGCTACTGCTAAAGAGATTATTTATGAAAATTATAACTTAAAGAACACTAAACTAAAGGGGAATCTTGGACTTAGTGTTATAGAAATTTCTGATTTTAGCACTAATATAGGAGAAAGCGATATCTCCGTTGTTGGAAAAATAGTTGACCCTATAGGGTATATGAATAATACTTCAACTTTAAAAGGTGATTTAAATTTTAAGTCAAATAATTTCAATGCCAATCAATTTATGACTTCTGAGGAAGCCGTTACTGTTGAAAATGGTCAAAATGCGATGTTTGAGGTACCAGCAAATATAGATATGCAAATAGTGGCGGACATTAAAAAACTGAAATATACTGACATAGATATGTCTAATTTTACTGGCACTTTAAATGTAAAAGACGAAACAATAGCTCTAAATAAGATAAATGGACAAGTCTTACAAGGAGAAATAACATTTGATGGATTGTACGATTCAAAACCTGAGAAACCAACATTTGACACAAAATTAGATTTAAGTAAAATCAAGTTTCATGATGCTTATGAAAAATTTGTGAGTGTAAGATCACTTGCTCCAATAGCAAAATTCATTGAAGGTTTTTTTAATACGACTTTAGTTTTTTCTGGAGAAATGGGAGCAGGCATGGTACCAAATTTTTCAACCTTAAATGCTTCAGGTTTCATTGAGACATTTAATAGTACTATCAAAAATGCAAATCCTATTGAAGAAGTGGCTAATAAACTTAATATCGATAAATTAAAGTCATTAAAACTAGATAATACCAAAAACTGGTTTGAAATTAAGAATGGTATTGTAGATTTTAAAGAACGAGTTTTCGATTATGAAGGAATCGGAGGTAAACTTAAAGGAACGCATCAAATACAAGGAGACATGGATTATAACATGATATTGTCCATTCCAAGAGAGATGTTAAAAGGTAATAAAATTGCAAATGCTGCAGAAAAAGGTCTTTCTTTCTTAGAATCTAAGGCAAAAGGCTTAGGATTGAATATAGATCAGGGCGAATATATTGATGTTAAAATTACTATGACTGGCAGATTACTTAGTCCAAAAGTTACTATTGTTCCTCTTGGTTCGTCTGGAAATTCCATCAAAGATGAACTAAACAGTACTGTTAATAATGCCATTGAAACTGTAAAAGATTCCATTACAAAGGAAGTCAATAAAAAGAAAGAGCAATTAAAAGACACTCTCACCAAAGTGGCTGAAAAAGAACTGGATAAAGCAAAAGAAAAAGCAAAAAAAGAAGCTGACAAAGCGATTGAGATTGCCAAAGAAAAAGCAAAAAAAGAAGCTGGAAAAATAATTGACTCTACTGTAACTAAAGTGGTATCAGACACCCTAAGTCAAAAAGTTAAAGACGCAATTGATAAGAATACTGGCACCAATGTAGATGAAATCAAAGATAAAATCAATGATTGGAATCCATTTAAAAAGAAAAAGGGCAATTAATGCGACTTACAGGTCATAATGGTGCCATCTACAAAATTATTGATCTTGATTCCAATCATTTTTTATCAGGTGGAGGAGAGGGTTGGATTGTAAAATGGGACAAAACTGGTAAAAACGTCGATGGACAATTGATTGCAAAAGCAAATTCTCAAATCTTTAGCATGACTATGATACCCAATTCAGATTTGTTGATTGTTGGGTGTATGAGTGGAGATTTGTTATGGATTAATATGACAGCTAAGTCAATTGTAAAAAAGTATCAATTGACTAAATATGCTATTTATGATATTCTTGCAGTTGGAGATCATTTTTATTCCTTAGGTGCAGATGGCTATATTACCAGTTGGGATCCTTTGAGAATGTCCCCAATTGTGTCAAAGTCCATTTCTAATAAGGCATTGCGAAAATGTGTTTATGACGCGGAAACCAATCAACTTATAATAGGGTCAAGTGATGGAAATATTTATTTTATTGATCCAACATTAAATAATAATGCAACCCTAATACTTGATGCTCATTCATCTTCTGTATTTGCCCTTACTCTGCATGAAGGAGTCTTGTACAGTGGAGGAAGAGATGCAAAAATAAAGATCTGGGATATCGAACATAAGATGTTATTGAATACCATTGATGCACATTGGTTTACAGTAAATGATCTTAATATTTCAAAAAACGGCAAACGATTAATATCATCAAGTCGTGATAAAACCGTCAGAATATGGAATACCAAAACTAAAAAGCCAATACTTGTAGATTGGAATGAGAAACATGTTAATTCAGTAAATTCTCTATTACTTGATGAATCTAATCAAAACATCATTTCATGCAGTGATGATCGTACAATTATTATTCAAACAGTAAACCAGCTATTCAATTGATTATTAAGGCTTAAAGCAATTAGAGCTAAATTGTAAATTTATTTATTGAAACTATCATGTAATTATCAGCTAATAATATATTACATAAGTTTTATATTTGATTAGTATTTATTTTCTTTGTGAAATAATAGAATGAAGTGATTTTATAATAAATATGCAACAGCTGATATTAGTTACCGATTTTAATACGTCTGATCCCTACTTAGGATACCTTAAGTCAGAGATATACCATCGGTGTCCAAATATTAGAATCATTGATTTAGCACACAATATTCCATATAGTGATATCAGTTTAGCTGCCTATTTCATGAAAGGCTACCATATATTAAATCGAACTGGAAATATCATTCTAATAGCTGTTAATAACTTTTATTGTAAAACGCCAGAATATATTTGTTTTGAATATAATGACAACATTTATATAGGGCCTGATAATGGGTTGTTCTCATTAATTATTGAAAACTTAGAATCCCAGCCAATACACAAAATAAATAATGATGAACTTGGCAATAGTTTAGAAAACATATACAGTCACGCTATTGGTTGCATCCATCACAAACTTCCAATTGATGAATTGGGGCCTGTTATGAATAATCCAGACATGAAAATCTTGTTCAGACCTGTAGTAACTAGTAACAATATAAGGGCGACCATTATTCATGTTGATATATTTAAAAATATCATCACTAATTTAACAAAAGACACGTTTGAGAAAGCAAGAACTGGAAGGAATTTTAAAATATTTTATGATCCAAGAAACCCTATTACCAAAATTTCAAACCATTTTGGTGAAGTTGAAATAGGCGAAGTTGCATGTATTTTTAACAGCAGTGGACATTTAGAAATAGGAGTAAATCAAGGTAAAGCAAGTACTTTGCTTCACTTGTATAAAAATGAAACCATTCAAATAGATTTCACAGATTAAATGATAACACGAATAGTAAAACTAACTTTTGCGCCAAAGCATATTGAATCTTTTATCGATTTGTATCACCAAGTAAATATCAACATTAACAATATGCAAGGCTGCCAATCTGTTAAATTAATGAAAGATAGTAAATATGACAACATCATGTTTACTATTAGCAAATGGGACTCAGAGGCTGACCTTAACAATTATAGGAATACTGATTTTTTTACAGCTACCTGGAAACAGACCAAGTCTCTATTTTGCGCCAAGCCAGAGGCCTGGACACTTTATGAACTTTAAATAAAAACAGTTAACCTATTGATTCAAATTAATAATTATAAAATTACTTTTAACGGAGAGGCTGATATAAATGATTTAATAAGTAAATTATCCCCTTCCTCAATCACTGTACTTACGGATGAAAACACCGTAAAATATTGCCTACCTCTACTATTTGAAGAATGCGAAACCTCACTTAACGTGATTACAATTCCCAGTGGAGAGCAACATAAAAGCATAGATACCTGTAATCATATTTGGGGTAAGATGATAGAATACAAAATGGATCGCCATAGCCTTTTAATCAATCTTGGAGGCGGTGTCATTGGAGATATGGGAGGATTTTGTGCCGCTACATATATGAGAGGTATTAGATTTGTACAAATACCTACAACTCTATTATCTCAAGTTGATTCTTCTGTAGGCGGCAAACTTGGCGTAGATTTTAATCTTTATAAGAACATGGTCGGCCTATTTGCTGATCCTGTAGAGGTTATCATCAATACAAAATACCTTGACACTTTACCTTACCGCCAACTTTCTAGCGGCTTTGCTGAAATTATTAAACATGGTCTGATAGTAGATAAAAGATTATGGAATTCATTATTTAAGTATGAAACCATAACAGAATTGTCGCTTCTCCCAATTATTGAAAAATCAGTAGCAATTAAAGCCAAAGTAGTCAAGAAAGACCCATATGAAAAAGGTCTTCGAAAAATATTAAACTTTGGTCATACAATAGGCCATGCTATTGAGTCCTATTCGTTGACTACGGACAATCCTTTACTGCATGGTGAAGCAATTTCAATTGGAATGATTTGTGAATCATACATTTCTAGCGAAAAAGGCTTATTAAGCAAGGAAGAATATGATGTTATAAAAGAAAACATTACAAAGATTTCAGGCAAAAAATCTAAATCCATACCAAATATCGAGTCCATCTATGATATTGTACTACGTGATAAAAAAAATGATTCCGGTAACATTAAAATGACGTTATTACATTCGATTGGTAAAGCTAGTTATGACCATCATGTTTCTAGGCAAGAAATTAATCAAAGCTTAGAGGACTACAAAAAATAAATATGTTATCGGATAATCAAAGGGAGGAGATAAGGCTTAAAATACAAGATTTGATCATAAAGTCTAAACAGGATATCATTGAAATCGAAAAAATGACCGAACCTGTTAAGCCCGAAAACTCGCTAGGAAGAATTAGTAGAATGGATGCCATAAATAACAAATCAGTAATGGAGTTGGCATTGAGAAACAAGAAAGGTAAGTTGACAAAGCTCAAAGTTGCACTTACTAAAATCGATGACCCTCAATTTGGTATCTGTATGAGATGTAAACAAGAAATACAAACTGCTAGACTAATATATATGCCAGAAAGTAGCGAATGCATTAATTGTGCTAGTAGACAGTAACCACAATATTTAAGCAAAAATATTGATATCTTTTTTTTAAGATACCAATCTAATAATACCTTGAATTATTTACAGCAATAAGCTGAAAGGCTGAAACTATTTACCCATATAACTTGTATTATATATAAGGTAGTGATTTAATAAATAAATACCATTACTTCAAGCAAATCGTTTAAAGCCAATATCTTTTTAATAAGCTAAATTGCTCAATACATACATTTAGGATTAATTAGTATTAATTCGTTGTAATCCAAACACCTATATATGCGTCAATTAAAAATTACCAATAAAATCACCTCCAGAGAGAGTCTAGCTTTAGACAAATATCTTGTTGATATTGGTAAAATAGACTTATTGACAGCAGATGAAGAATCTGACTTAGCTAAAAGAATTAGGGAAGGTGATCATGAAGCTTTAGAAAAATTAACAAGAGCAAATCTAAGATTTGTAATATCCGTAGCTAAACAATACCAAAATCATGGACTTTCTTTAAGTGACCTTATTAATGAAGGAAATGTTGGGTTGATGAAAGCTGCTAAAAGGTTTGATGAGACTAAAGGATTCAAATTTATATCATATGCAGTATGGTGGATTAGACAATCCATTTTATCCTCTATTGTTGAGTATTCTAGAATCGTAAGACTACCAGTAAATAAGGTTAATATGTATTCTAAAGCCAATGAGGCTTTCTTAAATTTTATCCAAAAACACGAAAGAGAACCAACTTTGGAAGAATTAGGAGAGATCTTAGATATGAAACCTAATGATGTAGGTAGTATCTTAGCAGGAGCTGGGAGACATATGTCAACTGACGCTCCTTTAGGAGATGATGAAAGTAGCCTTACTTTAATCGATAAACTATCAGTGGATGATGTAGGCGGAAGCCCTGACTTATCTCTGATGCAAGAGTCGCTAAAAGATGAAGTTAAGTACGGAATGATGAGTTTATCTCCTAGGGAGACTCAGGTATTAACTGCATACTATGGATTTAATGATGGCAAGTCTCTCACTCTTGAAGAAATTGGTGACCAATTTGGGTTAACTAGAGAAAGAGTAAGACAAATAAAAGATAGAGCAATCAGAAGACTTAAAAAAACAATGGATAAGTCCTTGATGAAATCCTTTCTATAATAAATTAATTTCCACTAATCCTTTATCATTGGCTTATTTAGATATTGAATCTTGACTAGTCATATTTAGACAATGTATTTATATAACCTTCCTCAAACAGAAATGGTTATATGACGCAAAATTAATGCTTAATGCGGTTGTTATTTTACAAAAAAAGCGATATTGTCTACTTATCAGCTTAACTCTACAATGAAGATTAGTTTTACTTGGTTTTAACTCAATCAGTCTAAAAACTTAATTTGGTCTATCAGATTCAAGTCTTTGTCTTTTTTAATGCTACTTCTAGAACTAGGAAAATATTTCTTTAGTTAATAGTATTAGACTTATAAATTAAATAATAGATGCCAAGAATAATTATATTTATCTCAGTAATAGCTGTTGCTTTAGGCTTCATCCTTTACCAGTTGTCAAAATTTTTTCTATCAATTAACAATGGTAGAAATCGATTAGTAAAAGAATCAATAATTCTTAGAAATAAAATTTCTATTCTTTCAAAAGATTTAATCCCTTACACCCATCAAGATTTGTTGGACTTATCTGCTCTGAAAAATAATAAAACTAACATTATAGGTGGTTATACAACAGGAGTATTGACAACAATCTTTTCAGAAGAAATAATTAGTTATGGTAAGGTCAGATTATCAGCCAATGATTACAGTGTACTGGTGGCAAAAACAAGTTCAAATGAAATAGTGTACAATGATTATAATACACATACTCAAGTCTTATTTGACGGTATACTATTAGGAGCTATTGATTTAGATGGCACTTTTAGTGATAAAGATCACAACATTTTAGCCAAAATAGACCTCGAAAATTTATCTTCTTACAAACCAATTAGATACGGAGAAAAAGAGATTGGGCAGGTAATTCAATCAACTGAAGAAGCCACTGTAAATACAAGGGCTTTTCAACTCACAAAACCAATGGATATTGATCAAGAAAAGTACTTTATTGTCTTAAGTCTTTACTTACTTTTACAAGATTAATAATATATTACTCTACCTTGAGAGAAGGTTGCAAGTACCATGCATCTTTTGTAACACTATCTCTAATGTTATATATCTTTTGTTTGAGATCCATATTGGTACAATCGAACTTAATACCCACTCGGGTACCAACTCCCACATCTTCTAAAAAGACCTCATACCCAAGGTTTTCTACCTTAGATGTCATTTTTATAATATTAGATGCATTGGTGAAGTAACCAGTGATGATTACACATTTTTCGGTGCCAACATACTGTTCTGTGGTAGGGTTTTCTTCTGTTGTTACCTGATCGCTGTCCTTTATTAAATTATCTTTTATTTCAATAGAATCCTCTTTTACTTTTGAGCCAAGTGACTCTGTATCTCGATTAGTATTATACTTTACAAGTATTGTTATTAAACATAATAAAAATAATAATGGCAACCATCTCCAAGTATGATCTACTTTTTTAAGCGCTGAAATATTTTCTGTTATTAATGGAGGGTAAGTCTTATTGACCTTTATAGGTTTAATAGGTAACAATTCTTTTGCATACCAATTGGAAATATTGCTATTTGGTGTAAATAACACTTGGTTTTGTTCTAAAGTAAACTCCCCTACTCCATTCAATTCAAAATACTTATGGGTCTCCAAACTTTGGAGAATAAGATTACTAAAATTAGTCAGAGCTATCTTAGCAGTATCTTTATTGATATTGTAGTAACTTGATGTGTATGACAATAATTGGTCACCATCTTTGATACTATCTTTAAACTCTAAGGTGTAAGAAGGAGGATAAATTAACTCTACATTTCTATCATAGCTTGCTCCTTGCCTGTTTAGGACCAACGTCCCTACACCAGGAATGCTTGCCTCTCCAATTGAGAGAAGCAATTTTTGAACAATAAGTGCTATATCTGTAGACACAGAAAAAAGTTTAATTCAATACAAACTATACCATAACTATGCCAAAGATAATATAGTAGATAAATTAACCAATTCAATATTTTGTATAAAAAAGCGTTATTCAGTTTATTAAAGCGATATCTAATTATATTAGAAATATTGAAGCCACATTTACTTACAGAAATTTTTAATCTATTCCCTTAAGCACTTATTTCTTTAAAGAATAAAACTATTTTTGCATTTAAATTATTTAACTAATAAGAATTGAACTTAGCCATCACTTTTGGCTAAAGGCATATATACTTTTAAAAATCTAAATATGATTTCAAGGACAAATTCGAATGCCTTATTTGAAAGAGCAAAAAAACTATTCCCTGGTGGGGTAAATTCTCCTGTCAGAGCTTTTAAATCTGTGGAAGGCTCTCCTCTATTTATTACTAAAGGAGAAAAAGCCCATATATGGGATGAAGATGGCAATGAGTTTATAGATTTTTGCGGTTCATGGGGACCATTGATACTTGGACATAACAATGCTAAAGTTAGAGAGGCAATCATTGAAGCCGCATCAAAAGGATGTACTTTTGGCACTCCAACCAAATATGGTGTCGAAATTGGAGAATTAATACTTAAAAACAATCGATTTGTTGAAAAAATGCGATTTGTCTCTTCTGGAACAGAAGCAGTGATGTCAGCTATTAGGCTAGCAAGAGGCTACACAGGCAAATCTAAACTTATAAAATTTGAAGGATGTTACCATGGGCATGTTGATTCATTGATGGTGAAAGCTGGCAGTGGGTTAGTAACTTTAGGTGAAAGTACATCTGCTGGAATACCTAAAGAATTTATTAACGAGACAATCGTGTTACCTTTAAACGACCTTGATGCTTTTTCCAAGGTTATGGCAGAACAACACGAGGAAATTGCAGCTGTAATAATAGAGCCAATACCTGCAAACAATGGTCTTTTAATCCAAGATTCTAACTATTTAGCATGGCTAAGAAAAATCTGTGATGATTATGATGTGTTATTGATATTTGATGAAGTTATTTCTGGCTTTAGAATTGGATTTGAGGGAGCATCCGGTTATTTTTCAATTAAACCAGACCTTGTTACTTATGGCAAAATAATAGGAGGTGGAATGCCTGTAGGTGCCTACGGAGGTAGAGCAGATATCATGTCAATGGTCGCCCCAGATGGCCCAGTTTATCAAGCTGGTACGTTAAGTGCTAATCCAGTAACTCTAGCTGCTGGGCATGCTACTTTAATACAACTCTTGGAACCTGGCTTTTATGAAAAGCTAGAAGAAGTTACTTCACAAATGTCTAGTAGCATTAATAGTCATTTTGAACAAAAAGGATATGAACTTAGAATGATTAATATTGGTAGTATCTTTTGGCTTCGATTTAGCAAAGACAGAATATTTACTCCAGATCAAATAAAAGGGGAAGGAATTGCCAAGTTTAAAATATTTCATAAACATCTATTAAATAATGGTATTTATTTAGGCCCGTCAGGTTATGAAGTAGGTTTTATTTCATCTGAACATACTAATGAAGACTTAGACGTTTTCATAGAGAAACTAAAACAAGCAGCGGAAATAGCTTTTGATGAATAGAAATGGGCTAAGAATATTATCGTTGGTTGTATCCTCCTATATGTTACTAGCTCTTGTTTGGTGGACGGTCTTGTTGAGTAAAGAAAACAGGACAATAAAGGATTTAAAAATAGAAATTTTAGGCCTGAAGCAGGCGAGTAAAGCTTACCCCTCAGCAGAGTTTAGAGCAATAGAAAGAACAGCTAATAGAAAATCGATAATGGTCTTAGGTGAAGGCATCGTATTTGGGCTTTCTTTAATCATTGGATTGTATTTAATCAATCGAGCTTACAGAAGGGAACTAGCCGCATCAGACCAACAAAACAACTTCTTACTTGCCATTACTCATGAATTAAAGTCACCATTGACATCGATGAAAATGGGGCTTGAAACATTAAACAGGCATCACTTAACAGAAGATTTAAAACGTGAAATAATCAACGATAGCATTTTAGAAGGCAACAGGCTAGAGAGTCTAATAAACAATTTGTTGCTTGCTAACAAGATAGATAGTAAATATAAATTTGAAAAGCAATCACTCAATGTTGATGAACACATCACACATTATGTAAATAGCCAACCTCAAATATTATTAAATCAAGGTATACAGCTTGAAACGAATGCAGGTAAAGTAATATATGCTGATGAGCAAGCTTTAGAAATCGTATATTCTAACCTAATCGAAAATGCATCAAAATATGCAAAGAATACTCCTTTAAAAATTGTAACTTCACGTGTCGGTAAAAACATAATTATAAAATTTGAAGACCAAGGTGTAGGCATCCCTATTAAATATAGAAAAGCTGTTTTAAACAAATTTTTTAGAATAGGAAATGAAGATACACGAACTACTAAAGGTACAGGACTAGGTTTATATATTGTAAAGCAAATTGTCGAAGGACATAACGGAAAATTAACTATTAAAGATAATATCCCTCAAGGATGCATCATCGAGATACAGATACCCATAAGCCACTAAGAGTTCTTCTAGTTGAAGATGAGCCTCAGATCATGAAAATGATGAAACTCAACCTAACGTTGGAGGGGTACGAAGTCATATCATGCGACAATGGTAAAGATGCATTACAAGTCATTGACAATCAAAATTTTAATTTAATTATTCTTGACATTATGTTACCCGAAATTAGTGGGTTTCAAATATGTGAACAGATTAGGCTAAGGGATAAAATTGTGGGCATCATATTTGTGTCTGCCAAAAATAGCCCTGAAGACAGAGTGAAAGGTCTAAAACTAGGTGCTGATGATTATATCACAAAACCGTTTAATCTTGAAGAATTACTATTAAGAGTCAATAACTTGGCGAGAAGGTCTATTCCCGAAGTTGCTTCTGAATTAGAAGAATTCAAATTTGGAAATAATTACATCAACTTTAAAACCTACCGAGCAACAGGAATCAACGGTGATTTCAACCTTACAAATAAAGAAGCATTACTGCTTAAAATGTTAATAGAAAGGAAAAATGAAGTAGTAAGTAGACAAAATATTTTACAAAATGTATGGGGATATGATGTTTACCCATCCACTAGGACGATTGATAACTTTGTTTTGTCATTTAGGAAATATTTTGAAAAAGACCCTAAACGTCCATTGTATTTTCATTCTATAAGAGGTGTAGGCTATAAGTTTGGCAAGTGAATAGATAATGGTTATTAGTTGCAGAATTAATAGATAAATAAACACTTTTTTTTGCTAAAATGATGAAAGGTATAAATTACCACCATAGATTATTTTAAGATATAATTATCATACTTAAAACATTAGTCTACGTTTTACCAATGTGGATTAGTTTAATCTTGCTTTACTATAGCGGTTGTTTTGTTAATCAATAGTGTTTTAACAAGTTACATCAAAAGATTGTGATATAAACAAAATCTATTTTATATTTGAGCCGTTAATGTATGGCTTGCATTATTCATTACCTTATTATTAAATACAATTAAATTGAGGATCATCTTATTTTTATCATTCCTATTTGTGAGTTTAACTCAAAATGCGCAATTGGTTATTGATAAGTATGCTAATATAAACCAAAATGCTTACATCAATTTCATAAGCATAGATGAAAGTAATTACATATGGGTCTGTGCCTCCGATGGAATTTCAAGGATTGGAAACTTGGATTCTGAACCCGACGTATTCCTTAAAGGAAAAAATATAAAGACAATAACCCATGATAATCGTTTTGGAAGTATTGCATCTGACGGAAATAAAATTTACTCAGTTGAAGGAAATAAAATATGGGAACTTCAAGGAGAAGGAATTCAAATTCATGGAATAAAGTATTATAAAGGAAGAATCTATACAGCTACTAACCTAGGATTGCATATTATTAATCCAAATACAGAAAGAATTGAAGTACTTACTTCAGCAAATTCTAAGTTAAAGTCTGATTATATTAATTTTGTGCATGAAGATTCTAAAGGCATAATTTGGTTGGGTACTAAAAATGGAGAAGTAAGAATAGAAGATGACAAATGGAAAACCTACCATTCAGACTTTGACGTAACTGATTTTTATGAGAATAAGGAGGGGCTTTGGTTTATTGGAAATGGAGAGATGTGGTTAGTAGATTATTATAATAGAGAATATAATGCAGGATTAAATGCTGAACTGTACTCAGGTACATTAAACGACTTTGCAATTGACTCTGAAGGAAGATTATATGTTGCCAGTGATAAGTTGGTTAGATATGATCCTTACAATGAAGTAACAAAAGAATACTCTGAAGATGCAGGGTTACTGAGTAAAAAATGTATCTCGATTGCTTGTGATAAAAATGATAATATCTGGATTGGAACAGGAGGAACAGGATTGTATCGATTGGTCTTTGGTGATGCAGCAAAAGCCGAATTTAGAGCTACATGTCTATTAGAGTCTTCACTTTCATGTAGTGACTCTAAAGATGCAAAAATAAAAGTAACAGTTTCAGGCGGCGAAGGACCTTATAAATACAATTGGAGTGAAAAATCACTTTTAGGAAATAATCCAAGAAATGTAGGTCCTGGAACTTACAGTGTTACAGTAACAGACAAGATTCTTAATGAGCAAGTGTCTAACATTACCATCATTGCACCAATGAATTTATTGGTCGAACTGGTAGAAACAGAAAGAATAAGTGGTCCTGGCCGAAGAGACGGAAAAATCACAGTCGCTGCTTCTGGTGGAACCGGAATATTAAGTTACAAATGGTCTGATGGTAGTAAAAATCAGACAATAAATAGATTGAGTGCTGGTCAGTACACAGTAACCATCACCGACGAAAACAAGTGCTCTTTAGCACAGTTATTTGAAGTTAAAAATGAAAAATTTATACCAGAGCTTGATATATCTAAAATTGAGATCGGCAAAACACTAAGAATAAACGAACTATACTTTAAAGCTGATAGTAGTGAAGTGACAGATGAAAGCTATGACGTATTATCAGAAATTTTAGACTTTTTAAAGACCAACCCAACTGTTGTTGTGGAGATTGGTGGTCATACTAACACTGTCCCATCAAATGAATATTGCGATAGGCTATCAACTGAAAGGGCAAGTAAAATAGCTAACTTCTTTTATGAAAATGGCATCTCACCTAAAAGATTGTCGTATAAAGGATACGGAAAAAGAAATCCTATCAGTGTAGATGGAAGTCTCGCAAGCAGAAAAAGAAATCAAAGAGCAGAAATTAAGATTCTGGCAATTTAAATGTATTTATCCGCAAGAATTATTGAAGTGATCAAAAAAAGCCACTATTA
>JBBKVK010000108.1:0-28332 GCA_037968395.1 Saprospiraceae bacterium
AAATTTTCCTTATACTTTTTCATGAGTTCATTGGCAATTGGACTTGTGATGAGTGTTGCTTTCGTGGTTAACTTAAAGGTCGATGAAGCAAATCAAACTGACAAATTAGAAAATTTATCAAAAGAAAGAGTTTCAGAAATGGCAAATACTGAATCTGTAAATACCATATATGTTATAGATCAAGTAGACCTTACTCAAGTAAAAGAAATAACAAATGAAGTTGGTAATGTAACAGCATTCAAAACAATTGAAGAAGTGTACCCTTTATTCGAAAACCAAACTGATGCAATACTAGTAGTTAATAAACCAATACAAAATTTAGATGCAAATGTAAATTTTATAAGTTTTGAGTCTGTTAACAATAAAGTTACTACTTACTATTACTTCCATAGCAAAGCTCCATCTACTGCATCAAAGGCTACAAAGTTTAATTTAACTCCAAGAAAGTCAATTCCATCCGCTAATGAAGTGATTGGATAACAACCTTTTGACCGTTTAAATTTTAAAAGCCATGTTCTCAAGACATGGCTTTTTTATGTTCTATTCTAGAGCGCCATTTATAATTTTTGTTAAAAAAAACATAATACTTTTTCTTTTATGTGACTCAAGTCTATATTTAAAATCATTACTCATGAACATCAATTATTTTTAAACAAAAAGAATACTCATGAACAAGATTATTAAACTATCAGCACTAATTCTTTTAAGCACTACCCTCTTTTCATGTGCAAGCAAGAAAAAAGTAACTACCCTAAGAATGGAAATTGACGACCTTACTAATGATGTAAGGGCGGCTAGAGCAGATATAACCGATTGTAATGATAAGTTAGCTGCAAAAGACAAAAGTATAGATCGACTTAAAGGCGAAGTATCCAAACAAGAATCAGAAATGTCTCTCAAATTAGAATTAATTGGTGACTTAAGAGATCAAATTGCCGACTTAAAGAAACAGAGGGAACAACAAATGACCCAAGTGGGTGACTTAACAGTGCTTACTAAATCTGCAAATGACAATATCGGTCAAACCATCAAACAACTTGAACAAAAAGATAGATACATCAATTTGTTACAAAATGCTAAAACAAAAGCGGATTCAATAAATCTAGCTTTAGCCATTAATTTAAAAAGTGTTTTGAAAAAAGGAATAGATGATGATGACATAGAAGTCAAAGTTGATAAAACTGTTGTCTTTATTAACCTCTCTGATAAAATGTTGTACCAAAGTGGTAGTGCAAACCTTACTCCTAGAGCAAATGAGGTACTTGAAAAAATAGCATTGATAATTAAATCTAGACCAGATTTTGAAGTAATGGTTGAAGGATATACAGACAATATGCCAATTAAAAACTCTTGTATGGATGACAATTGGGATTTGAGTGTTAAAAGGTCAACTGCAGTAGTCAGAACTCTTCAAAAGAACTATGGGATCGATCCAAATAGATTGATAGCAGCTGGACGTGGTGAGTACAATACTCTTGCTGATAATAGTACTTCAGAAGGACGATCTACAAATAGAAGGACAAGAATTATCATATTACCAAAATTAAATCAGTTTTATGATCTTTTGAATCCTGCTTTAACTGACAAATAAAGTAAAGCATTTCACAGGAGTTTGAAAACCCAAAACAGATTTTTCAAACTCTGTGAAATGTCTTTAGTCAATATAACGTCCATTATATTTTGAATAAAATAAAATAAAATAAAATAAAATTATGAAAACTCTAATAGTTGCATTATCCTCTTTATTATTTACTACAATAACTGTTTGTCAGAATCAAATTGAAATTATCAAAATTAAAAATAAAGATAACTCTGTAGTGGTATCTGCTAAAAACAGATCAATGGAAACTTATGAAATCTCAGTTGATATAACATTGATTGGGATGATCGCCGATACTGAATTTCCAGCAGTTATAATACTTAACCCTAATGAATCTAAACAAATAGCAACTTTAGTTCCTGAAAAGGGAGCTTTGGATAGAACATATAAAATTCACTATAGAGCAGAACCTGAAGATCGGGCTAATACAATATTAGCATATGATGTAATTGAGCCAAATATAACAATCTACACTAAAAATTCTCAAACTGAATCTACTTATTTAATAAAATATCTAAAGAGAAAAGGTATTCCATTCTTAGAAGTTAATGTTGATTACAATGATGAAACTATGAGGCGGTATACGGATATGCTTACAAGACGTGGATTAAAAAGCAAAGAAGTCAAATTGCCAGTAGTGATTAATAGAGGTGAGATTAATTACAACATAAAAGATATTGAAGAATTTTGCTCAAAAAAATTTAAAACCGATAGTAAATAATAATCTACTTTTATACTTTTTCTATTATCAAAATATTTTTGGAAAATAACAAAATAAGTCATCCTGATTAATTAGGGTGACTCATTTTGTTAACACCATTTTAGAGGTGAACTTTGCAACGATATTACTGTTATTATATAAAACAAGTTAAATGAAATCTAAGTCACTGGCTAATCTCCCAATCAACGACAAGAAAAGAGTTGTTATCATAGGAGGAGGTTTCGCAGGATTAAAACTAGCTTACGGCTTAACCAAGTCTAAATATCAAGTTGTCATCATAGATAAAAACAACTTTCATCAATTTCAACCTTTGATGTATCAAGTTGCAACAGCTGCCCTAGAGCCAAGTTCTATCGCATTTCCAATTAGGAAGATATTTCAGAAAAATGATAATATCCATTTTAGATTATGTGAGGTACTGTCTGTCAATATGGAAGGCAGTTCAATAATTACTTCTATAGGTGAGTTGTCCTATGACTATCTTGTTATTGCTACAGGGGTACAAACCAATTTTTTTGACAATAAAAATTTAGAGCAAAATTGTATCCCAATGAAATCTGTTTCCGAATCAATATACTTGAGGAACATGATTCTATCCAATTTTGAGAAAGCAATGAATACCAAATCCGATGAAGAACTTAGTTCATTATTAGAATTTGTAGTAGTAGGGGGTGGACCAACAGGCACAGAGCTCTCAGGAGCATTGGCAGAAATCAAGAACAATGTCATGCCCAAGGAATATCCAGAAATGTCATATAAATCAATGAAAATCACATTGATTGAGGCAAGTCCAAAAATCTTAAATGGCTTCGACCAGAAGTCATCAGACAAAGCTTATGAATATCTCAACAAACTAGGGGTAAAAATATTGCTAAACACTGCAGTAAAAGATTATGATGGTAAGACAATAACCCTCTCAAATGGATCCTCATTTAAGACACAAAATGTAGTTTGGGCAGCAGGCGTTAAGGGTAAAAAGATCAAAGGAATTGAAGATACATATTACAGTCCTGCTAATAGGATAAAAGTAGATCAATATTCTAAAATAATAGGAAGTGATAATGTTTATGCTATTGGAGACATCTCAACAATGCAGGATGAAAAATATCCAAAAGGTCATCCCCAAGTAGCTCAAGTAGCCATCCAACAAGCAAAAAAACTAGGTTACAATCTCAATCATCTAGAGGCACCAAAGGCTTTTAAATATAGAGACCTTGGATCATTAGCTACAATAGGGAGGAATAAAGCAGTTGCAGAATTACCAAATTTTAAAACTCAAGGGATTTTGGCTTGGTGGATTTGGTTAGCAGTCCATATATTACAAATAATTGGAGTGAAAAATAAGATATTTATATTTCTAAACTGGGCATGGAGTTATTTTACTTACGACCAATCACTAAGGCTATTGATCAAGCCCTATAAACCAGCTAAGGAAAAAAAGCAAGGTGTGGTTGAGGAGGAAATGGTGTTAAATTAAAGCTGTAAAGTTCAAATGAAAATAATTAAAATTATAAAAGCCCTAACACTAGAAAACCATTCACTTCAAAAGTATTCAATGCCAGTATAGCTAACATTATTGGTATTCGTCTTTTTATAAAAATGGAATCTGATCGGTTTTAATAAATAATAAATATTTTAAAATTGTAATGCTTTTAGAAGGCTTTATCCTTTGAGATAATGGTTTGGACTTTTTTCCTATTTTCACTGTGAGTATATTCCCTTTAGTAAAAGTTATTTATAATTAGATTTACAATTAGAAACTAATATAAATAAACGTTATTAAATAAGTATTTAATAAGTAACTTTACCAAATGAAAGTAATAAATTATACAGAATTAAGATTAAATCTAAAACATTGGTTAGACTCTGTTTTCGAGGATGTTGAGGAAGTAATTATTAAGCGAAAAGATCAAAAAGATTTGGTGTTGATATCCTTGGAAGAATATAATTCATTGGTAGAGACTAATTACTTATTGACTGGAAAGAATAAGGACGTTTTATTAGCTTCTATTGCAGAAGTGAAATCTGGAAATATAGAATACAATGATTTAATTGAATAATGAAATTTGCTTGGTCGAGAAGAGCTTGGAAAGATTACCTTGATTGGCAGAAAACTGATAAGAAAAAGCTTCACTGAATTAATCTGCTAATTAAAGAATCTCTAAGAAATCCTTTAGAAGGAGTTGGCAATCCTGAACCTTTAAAGCATGAATTACAAGGTTTTTTGTCAAGAAGAATTGAACAAGGAGCATCGATTAGTATATTCTGTTTCAAAAGAAGAATTATTGATCGTAGCTTGTAGTTATCATTATATATAATGAAAATTGAAACATAAAAAACAACCTTTTATCTTTAAAAATCCACAGTTCCTAGTCCAATTGCATCATTTGGGTAAAGACATCCATCCTTAAGGATCAACATATTACCGAATGGATCGTCAACTATATCAAGATGACCATCCAGATCAGCATACTTGATATTTGGTCGGCTTAAGGCAAAATGCAATCCTGCCGAAATACCCATTCCACATTCATCAAGACATCCTACCATGACCGGCATTTTAGCAGCTTTAGAGACAGAATTAATATGAGCTGCATTGTTGATACCTCCGACTTTTTGTATCTTGATATTAACCATATTGATCAAATCGTTTTTAGCAAGAAAGTAAGTATCTTTTAATCCTTTTATACTTTCGTCAGCCATGACTGGTACATCCACTGCATTGGTTACTATACCCATCAGATCATCCCTACCAAATAAGGTAGGTTGTTCTAATATTTCGACATTTGCTTGTAATGTTTCGTTTACAAATCTAATGGCTTGATCAGAGGTGTATCCTTGATTTCCGTCGAATCTAATATCGATTTCCTTACCGTATTTTGCCCTTAACTTTATAATTTTTTCTATGTCTTCTTCCAGGTTTAATCCTCCTTTTATCTTAAATATATTAAATCCTATTGCAAAGAAATTTGCCGCTTCAGCCAACATCTCATCCAAAGGTAAAATGCCAATCGTGATGCTTGTAGGTATAGAATCTCTGTATCCACCTAATAATTTATAAAGTGGCAATTGCGCTTGTCTTGCTAAAAGGTCCATAAGAGCTATATCAACGATAGCTAACGAAGCCTTGTGTTCGCCAAGTTTTAATGATAGAGTTTGTAATATATGCTGATACGTAAACGGGTCTTTACCAATTAAAAAAGGTATAATAATCTGCTCCAAGTTGTCCTTAAACTGCTCTATTGTCTCATTAGTTACATATACATCTGGAGCACCACATCCCCATGCGGTTAGTCCTGTAGAAGTTTCAATCTTAAGAATAAAATTATGGACACTTGTTACCGTTTCGTATGCAATAACATATGGCTGAGTAAGGGCCAATTTCAACTCCGTATAGGTAACAGATTTAATCGTCATTTTAGAATTTAGAATGTAAAATACAGTTAATCTACTTTTATAATACCTCCAGATACTATGGCTTGCATTACATCTTTGGGTTTTCTAGTAATAGATTTAATCTTTGAACTAGGCACTAAAAACAGATCACCTGATAAACTAAAGGAAAGCGGAAAATAGACAGCATATAATGTTTGATCATCTTGTTCAGTTTGTTCAGGATTATGTAGCAAACTCCAAGCATTCTTATTGGTAATAAATCCAATTTTATAAATTTCTTCGCTTGTTAGCTTTACTAATACTGGTTCTGAAAATCGATTTTCTTTACCAACAAAAGCGGTCGTGACGTCTTTCAATGCCTTATATATTAGTCCTAAAAGAGGCAATTTTATGATTAAATTTTCTATCCTTGCCCAAAACAAACTGCCTAAATACGACGACATAAAGTAACCTGTTGCCAATATTGTTAATAGTGCTACACCCAATCCTATCGCTGCTGTCTCAAAGCTCAAAAATCCCTGAACCGAAGTAATAAAATAATTGATCAGCCATATTGTAGCAGTGATTGGCAATACAACAGCTAATCCTGCAAAAAAATAACCTAATAGTTTTTTCATCTTCTTTTATTTTAGAAAATCGAAATTAAATCTTCTTCCGCTTAACTAGTTTTTTCAATATATCAACCAACTCTTCTGATCCATGAGCCAAAACATCAAACGTAGGCAGGCCAGTCTGTTTAGTAACTTGTTTACAGTATTTTTTGATCTCATTATGCTTCATACCTTCATGGTTGATAGTGATAGCTATCACAGGTTTTCCCGAGATAGTTTGAATCGCATTGATTTGCTGGTCAATTGGGTGTAATTTGTATCCAGGAAATCCATCATATTCCTTCCGCTTTGGAGCATGTTGGAGTATAACATAATCAGGTCTTCCCGCTGCTAATATTTCAAATCCACCAGGATATGCTGGATTCATCAAACTGCCCTGCCCTTCTATTACGATTACATCGGGTTTAGCTTCTTTGTATGCGGATACAACTGCATGTTCGATCTCGCCAGATACAAAATCATTTATACACGAATCCATGATCATAGAATATTTAGCTCCTTGCAACCAAGCAGTTTGTCCAGTACCTATCATCTCTGCTTTGAGTCCAGCAGCTCTAAATGCATGGACCAACAACCATGAAGTCGTCCTTTTACCTAAAGCCGAATCCGTGCCTAATACAGCCAATTTAAGACAATTGACCTTTTCGATATCACCTGTAAAGAAGTGTAATTGATCTCTGTCTGGGGTCTTTCTTACATCTCTTATCTTACATTTGTTTTCTTTGGCTAATGTCATTAAGGACTTATCATTCGTCAAAAAATCATGAAGCCCGCTGTCTACATTCAAGCCAGACTTCAATGCTTTTGCTACTACAGACCTTGCTGCTTTTGGTAACCTTCCACCATCTGGAGCAAGGCCTACGACAAAGTATTTTACCTTTTTCTTGCCTTTTGCTAATTGCTTCTGTGCCTCTTCAAAAGTTTTATAAATCAATATTCCTTTTGCAACTCCATCAAGAACAGTCCCTGCGTCTTGCCCAGCATACTTTTTATCTATAATACCTAATACATTGTACCTCTTGGTAAACCTCACCAATCCATGAGCTGTCTTACCTTCAGGAGTATTAAAAGCACCATCACAATATACTATTGCATTACCATCTATTTTCTTTGCCATTTTATTAGAATGTGTTATTTTTTAAACATAAAATATACTGCTCCTAAAAGACAAATAGCAGAAGCTAAGTGGTTCCACTTGAAGGTTTCATTTTTGAACAATACTGTCACAAAGATACCAAAGACAACTAGAGTAATGACTTCTTGTATCAGTTTTAATTGTAGTAAAGTAAATGGACCACCATTATTAATATATCCTCCCTTATTTGCAGGCACCATTACACAATATTCGAAAAAAGCGATGCCCCAGCTTATTAAAATCACACTAAAAAGGCTCAACCCTTTAAACCAACTAAATTCTTCAAATTTTAAATGTCCATACCAAGCTATAGTCATAAATATATTGGACACAATTAATAATCCAATAGTCGTCGAGCTGCTCATCAATTTAATTTTTAGCTGTTAAAACTGCTACAAATCGATCTGCCTCCAAATTTTCCTTTTCATGCAAATCTAGTAAACCGATCAGGCCACAAGTCGAAGCAGGCAATATCCTTTGCCCTTCTTTTTTAAGTAAAAAACTATTCATTTGTTTCATACTTTTATCGCTCACATTGTATGCCATTCCTTGGGTTTTTATTAATGCTTCGAGGGCTTCATTTCCATCAAAACTATGCCAATTTATTAAAGGTTCATTAATGTCTGTTTCTTTGATTTTACTAGGATCTAAGTCCACACATTTATCCAAACCATCAAGAAACGACTGAATGATTGGGTTTTTGTGTGTCGAAGATGCCGCTATCATTCTAGGAATTCTGGATGTTTTACCTCTTTTATTTAAGGTCACAAAGCCTCTGTAGATCCCTGCAAATAAAGTCCCATTTGATACAGGCACTGCACAATATTTTGGTGCATCTCCTAACTCTTCATAAATTTCATAAGCTATGTGGGCATATGCTGCTATCTGTATAGGAGTATTAATTCCTCCCGGATTTGCATCATACCATTCTTCTTTATTAGCAATCTCAATACTAGCTAATACCACATCTTCATAGCTTCCCGGCAATCGGACAATATCTGCTCCCAATGCTTTCATCTCAATAATCCTTTCGGTATGGTATGACTCCGGTATAAATATTTTGCATTCCATTCCTGCTAGGTTAGCAGCAAGTGCCACTGCAACACCATAATTACCACAAGTTGCCAAAGAAATGGTTTCATACTCTCTACGCAATGCATCATATACTTGGTGAAATGCAATTCTATCTTTTTGAGTACCAGTAGGATTATCACCTTCAAACTTTAAAAACAGTTGCCTTATATCAAACTCTCGTTCCAAAACTTTAGACCTTGTCAATGACGTGTCTCCAACTTCCAGATTTATGATATCTTCAAATTGCTCTAATCTCGCATTTAGAGAATTACTTTTATTTTTAACAAATTCACTTAATAATCGAGCTTCTTTTCCTACTTTATTTTGTGAAGAATTTACATTGTCTCTTAAGTTCATTGGCATATTAGATAATTATTATTAAATGATAAAAAACAGGAATTTAGTCACAAATATGGTGTTTATCAAAGTATTAATTATTTTAACAAATACACAAAAAAAAGGTCAGTGGTAATTAAACCATCTGACCTTTTATAACTTATAAAGTTAAAGTTCAAATCAATAATAAAAATTATTGTTGATCAGGAGCAACTTCAGTTTCCATTGTTGTAGTATCAACTGCAGGAGTTTCTGTAGTTTCTTCAACTGCTTCCATTGTTTCTTCTGTAGTAACTTCAGTTGAAGTATTTTTGCAGCTAGCAAATCCGAAAGAAATAGCAGCCATAAATACAAGTGTCAATAATAAATTAGTTTTTTTCATTTTAAGAAAATTAATTAGTTTGTTATAAATTAAGTTAATGCTAATGATCTAAATATTCGATCAAAGTCTACATAAAGACCCATCATCTATTTAAAGTCACCACAAAAATATTATATTTTTCTTAACATTTTGCATATCCCATCTTTGTTGCCACTTTCCCTAATGCCTAAACCCCCTATTCTATGGGCTTTATAGCAATTACAGCAGTCAATCATTAACGTAACTAAAGGATTTGATTAGGAATTCGTTAACAAAAATGTGACCTTACCTTAATGAATCAATCATTGAATAGTTGCTATTTAAAATTTGATTATACCTTACAAATGCAAAATATTATTTATACAGTTTCTAGTAGTCCATTAAAAAGGCAATATTCAACTATCTTTAACCGAAAATTAAAAATAGACGAAAAATTGTTACAGAATACAGATAATTCAATATTTTTTAAAGAACTACTTAGCCATATTCCATCTGGTATATTGATTTTTGATTTAGAAGGTAAAATAACGATGGCAAACAGTAATGCTGTTAAGTTTTTAAATTTAGGGTCTAATGAAGAAAGTGTTATAGGCCAAATCTTATTGGATTTCTTAAAAAAAGGAAAACTCAAAAGAATGCTCGAAAAGAGCATTGAGGAAGGGCATCAAGATTTCACCATACCGTATATCACTATAAAGAAGAAGATATTTCAAGTAACATGTAAGAAATTTAATGACGGAATATTGTTGGCCATACAAGACATCACTATTAATAATAGAATTAAGAATGAAGCAACAAAATCTCTTCTCTTAGGTCAAGAAATGGAACGTCAAAGACTGTCTAGAGAGATTCATGATGGTATTGGGCCAATCATGTCAACGATCAAGTTAAGGTTAGATGGATTAAAGTCAAAAACCAATGATGAAGGGATTAAAAAGAATTTAGAATTGATAAATAGTTTAATCTCAGACACAGCTAACGAAATCAGATCTATATCGCATGCCTTAATGCCAGGGTCTTTATCCGACTTTGGGTTAAAAGCAGCCATTGATAATTTGGTAAATCAATTATTTACTCCAAATGTGGAAGTCAATGTTATTCAAAATCTAAACAATGATAGATTTGATAGAGAGTTAGAACTTCACGTTTATAGAATAGTGCAAGAATTGCTAAATAATGGAGTTAAGCATTCTAATGCAACTAGTTTTACTTTGAAACTTATGAAGCAGATGGATAACATTGAGCTTGCATACCAGGATAATGGCAGTGGTTTCATTTTATCTGATGTAATTGAAGGTATTGGACTTGAAAATGTAAAAAATAGGACTCAAATACTAAATGGTACTATTGACATTATTACAAGTTTAAATAAAGGTGTTAAGATTATTATTAATATACCAATACATAAAACCAAATGATATCTATAGCTATTGTTGATGACCACAAAATATTTATAGATGGTGTGAAATCTATTCTAGAAGATTTAGAAGACATCAAATGTGAGTTCACAGCTACAAACAAGTTAGAGCTTTTTCAAGCATTAGCAAATCATACTCCATCGGTTATTCTTATGGATATAGGTCTAGGAAATGAAAATGGTATTGAGATTACAGAAGAGGTCCTATTAAAATATCCAAACATTAACATTATTGCACTTTCAATGCATCAAGAAGAAAACTATATTATCAAGATGATGGAAGCAGGTGCAAAAGGTTACCTTCTTAAAGATGCTGGATCAGAGGAAATGCTTAAAGCCATAAGAACAGTGCATATAGGCCAAAAGCATTTCAATGAACATGTATCAACTACTTTGCTCAATTATGTGACTCGAGGTATTAAAAAGGAAAATAAATCTCCAGAATTAATATTGACAAAGAGAGAAATTGAAATACTTAGATTAGTATGTATGGAATATTCAAATCAAGAAATTGCCACCGAACTTTACATAAGTATACGTACAGTTGATACCCACAAGAGAAATCTCCTAGAAAAATTAGATGCAAAAAATACTGTTGGGCTTGTAAAGTATGCCATCAAACATGGCATTATTGACTAAACTATAACAAGAAGTACTAAAGCAGAAAAGCAAAAAATACGCATTTTACTTAGTCCAAATTACGCAAATTGCTCTACTCTACTTCTTGACTTACTCTGATATTTGTATTATGAAAAGTATAAATATTATGAACACTCCAATTGCTTATTCAACAGATGAATTTTTAGTCTTGGCTTATCAAGAAAAAAAAGATCCATTGATATTTGGTCAACTGTATTCTATATACTTCCAACGTATATATAAATATATATGTAAGATTACTGCTGACAAAGACTTATCATTTGACTTGACTCAAGATGTCTTCATACTGGCGGCAGCCAAATTAGATACACTAAATAAACCAATTACCTTTCAATTATGGTTGTTTAGAATAGCAAGAAACACTTCTTTACAATATATTAAAAAACAAAAAAATCACCTAGACTTTGATTCATTTGAGTATGGAGTAGAAGAAGAAGGTTTTGATGTTGATAAAGAAGCCTACTTAGATCTTGTTGAGCAATCTATCCACCAACTCACTCCAGACGAACAATACATTATTAAGAAAAGGTATTATGAAGACGTCTCAATATTGGAATTGTGTAAAGAGTTACATTTAGGTGAATCAGCCTTAAAAATGAAAATTCTAAGATTGAGACAAAAGCTAAATATAATGATCGGTAACAAAGTAGCATAGTGATTTATAAATTGTAAGTGACAGTTCAATCTCTGATTCCTTTTTGTGACCTACTCTAAATTTAGTATCTTTATTGAGTAAATTACCCCAATATGATCTACCACATAGATAACAACGCAATAGATTTGATGCGAAATGATTTCCTAAAAATCAGAGCAAACATTAAAGAACAATCAGACGAATTGGTCTTTAGATGTAATTATGAAGATATTGACGAAGGTATTAAAGAACTGCTCTACCTAAAAATCTTAAAACTTGAAGGAGAATACAGATCCACAAAAAATGCATGGAATAGAGAAAAACTGAATGTTGAAATCGTTAGTACGTTATAATTTAAAATCAAATCCTTTTTATGCAATCGCTCATGCCTTATGGTATTCTACTTGGTCATGTTTTAACACTGATTATTGTAGATCTTTTTGTATTTAATAAATCTCAAGAACCTAAAGCATTTAAGAGTGCAATTTTTGAGTCCCTATTTTTTGTTATAAATGCTTTATTATTTGCTGGTATAGTATTCTGGATATATGATCAAGGTATATCTAATAATATAAATCAGGTTTCAGCACAAGAAGCCGTAATTAAATACATCACAGGTTATCTTATAGAGCTTTCTTTGAGTATTGACAACTTATTTGTGATTGCAGTTATTTTTACATCCTTTAAAATACCATCTAAGTATCAACACAACTTACTATTCTATGGAATATTAGGGGCGATTATTTTTAGAGCTGTATTAATTATGTTTGGGCTAGCTTTGATTCACAAGTTTGAATATATGACCATTGTGTTCGGATTGTTCTTATTATATACTTCTTTTAAAATGCTCAAAGATGATGATCATAACGATGATTTAAAAGAGCCGAAAGGCATCATGAAATACTATACATTTTCTAAGGATATCAGTGAAGGTAAATACGTCGTAATAGAAAACAATAAGAAAGTATTTACCTATATGATGGCAGCGTTGGTGAGTATTGAGATGGCAGATTTATTATTTGCGCTAGATAGCATCCCAGCTATATTTGCAGTGACTACTGATCCTTTTATTGTATACAGTTCTAACATTTTTGCCATTATGGGACTTCGATCCATGTATTTCTTTTTATCTGATATGTTAGATCGTTTTTCTTATTTAAAGTATAGTATATTTGCGATCTTATTTTTTGTAGGTCTAAAACTTATTGCAGCTAAATGGATACATTTTCCAGAATACATATCTTTGCTATTTATAGCATTTGCATTCGTTGCAGGGATATTTTATTCTTTAGCCCAAAGCAAAAAGGAGACACATACAAAATAAATTTGGCAGTTGAACACAACACTAAAGCCATTAAAATATAAAAATATCATGGGAGAAAGAATGGAACCATCTCAAATAAATAATATCGAGTTAAAATACTTGACGCTCGATGACTATCAAGAACTAAAGCAAGCAATGATTGCGGCTTATGCCTCAATGGCTAATTCCTATTGGAGTGAAGAACAAATTGCAAATTTGACTGAAAAATTTCCTCAAGGACAAGTAGTCATTAAGATTAATGGAGAGATAGCAGGATGTGCCTTGTCCTTAATTGTAGACTATGATTCCTTTGATGATGATCATACATACAAAGACCTTACTGGTAATTTTACATTTGACACTCATGATCCAGAATTTGGCGATGTACTTTATGGTATTGATGTATTTATCAAACCAGAGTTTAGAGGATTAAGGCTTGGAAGACGACTTTATGACTATCGTAAAGAAGTATGCGAAATGCATAACCTTAAAGCCATCATATTTGGAGGTAGAATTCCAAATTATCACAAATATCAAAAAGAACTATCGCCTAAAGAATATATTGAGAAAGTAAAAAGGAAAGAAATCAGCGATCCTGTATTAAACTTTCAAATTTCGAATGATTTTCACCCAGTCAGAATCCTTAATAACTATCTGGAAGGAGATTCAGAATCAAAAGATTATGCAGTATTACTTAAGTGGGACAATATTTACTATACAAGACCAAGTAAAAAAGCTTCTTCTAAAAAGACAATTGTAAGGTTAGGCTTGATACAATGGCAAATGAGACCATATGCTAATCTAAACGAAGTAATGCAACAAGCAGAATACTTTGTGGATGCAGTATCAGGTTACCGTTGTGATTTTGCTCTATTTCCTGAGTTTTTTAATGCTCCTTTGATGGCAGACAACAATCATTTGTCTGAGTCCAATGCCATTAGAGAGTTAGCAAGTCATACACCAGAAATTGTAAAAAAATTCTCTGAATTATCAATCTCTTACAATATCAATATAGTCACTGGATCTATGCCAGAATTTGTAGGAGAGTTACTATACAATGTAGGATATCTTTGTAAAAGAGACGGTACTGTAGAAAGATATGAAAAATTGCATATCACACCGGATGAAGCTAAGATTTGGGGTATGCAAGGTGGCACTAAATTAAAAGCTTTCGATACTGACTGTGGTAAAGTTGGAGTATTGATTTGTTACGATAGTGAGTTCCCAGAGTTAAGCAGAATATTAGCAGATCAAGGGATTAATATATTGTTTGTGCCGTTCTTGACAGATACTCAAAACGGATATTCAAGAGTAAGGCACTGTGCTCAAGCAAGAGCTATAGAAAACGAGTGCTATGTTGCCATTGCAGGTAGTGTTGGTAATCTTCCAAATGTACATAACATGGATATCCAATTTGCTCAGTCTATGGTATTTACGCCTTGCGATTTTGCATTCCCAACTAATGGTATCAAGGCGGAAGCAACACCCAATACTGAAATGATCCTAATAGCCGATGTAGACATTAGCCTACTTAAGGAACTTAATAAATTTGGTAGCGTAAGAAACCTAAAAGACAGGAGAAAAGACTTATTTGAACTGAATTGGAAAGGAAATTAGAATTTAAGGGTTAAACCAAATATTACTGATCTACCTAAATCATCTGCAAAATACCTTTGCCTATTAAGGTAATCTCTGTATTTTACATTTGCTATATTTTCTATTTTAGAAATAAAACGTAAACTCAGATGTTTGATTTGAAAATTAGTAGACAATTCAAAGTTAAACAACTGATACCCTTCGGGAGTTGGTATAATGTCTTGGGTCGAAAGTAAATGTTTTTGCCTCAACACAATTTGATGGTTAAATGCAAATTGCAACCGATTAAGTCGTCCATTAAATAATTGTATAGTCCGTGGGTATTCGTATGAAATACCTGTCAAGGCATTATTAGATGGCATGTACACAAGAGGTGTATTTTGACTTATATTGTCTCCTCTAAGAAAGCTAATTTTTGTTGTTAAATTGATATTGTAACCGATGTCTATCAATCCAGAAAAATCAAATCCTAATATTGAAGCATCATCTTGTCTATACTCAAACACAGGAAAAGCCCCACGAATCGTCAACCTCAACTCATCAGTTGGTTGCAAGTAAATATAATCATTTATCGATTGGTAATAACCTGTAAGCTCAAAAGAAAAAGTTTTGTTCACTTTCCCATTCAAAACTAATGTGGATTTGAGTGATTGTTCAGATAACAAATTAACGTTGCCTTGCTCAATGCCACTTACTCCTTGGTGAAGTCCTCTGCTATACAATTCATTAACTGCTGGGTTACGTTGGGCATAGCCCAGATTACATGATATAGTAAATGGTGAGCTTAATGGATACTTCCACCCTATTGAACCGCTAAGGTTGTTAAAATTTCTATCATAACGTTCGATTTTACGTGGAATGTCATTTGTAATAGTTAATGCTTGGATCATTACATTACTATACCGAATTCCTCCCTCAAGCATAGAATTATTTAGTTTCTTACTAAGAAAAAAATAAAGTCCACTTTCATACGATCTATAATCAGGGATAAGAGGCAAAATGCCCGTTTCTGGCCTATTGGTATTATCGGTAACATTAAACTGAATTCCTGATTTAAAATTTATATTATCACTGCGCTCCCATTGGTATTTCGCTTCTACAAAATGCGAATATTGCAATAAACTAAGTGCAGGTATATCTGATCTTCCACTCCTTCTGACATCGTACTCATTTCTGTCATTTATTTGACTAGCTATGGTAAAATCCCAAAATCTATTATTGTCAACAAAATATTTAGAATGCAGTTTTAATAAATTATGACTTACTGATTGCCGAGGAGCATCAATATGATAGCTAAAAGTAGGCTCAGTAAAAAAAGGTTCTTCTCTTCTAAATGCTTCTGTCAGGTCATTAATATTACCTAAATGAGCACCTCTTAATATCCCAAGAATTGAATTAAAACTGCTAAAGTATAGATCTGTATTCAGTTTTGTTGAAAAACTCTTATTGAGTTGAAATGTAATATTTGCTTCTTGATTGCCAGTGTTATTGAGTAAGTAATTTGGAGCTTTCTTATCTCCATTTCGTTTATACGTAGCGTTAAGCTGCCAAGCAAATTTATTGGAATACTTTTGAAGGTTAGCATTGGTAGAATGTCCCCTCCCATTTGTGTTGAACAAGTATGTAACTCGACCATGCAGGTGTGGGTCTTTGTCTATCATTTTCGGCTCAACAGATACTACACTACCCATATTAGGGCCCATATATTCAACGGTAGCAGCTCCTTTTACTACTCTTATTTGGTTTGCAGATAGCGGGTCAATCTCTGGGCTGTGGTCGTTACCCCACTGTTGACCACTTTGAGGGATTCCATTATTTAATATCGTCAGCCTATTACCATAAAGTCCTTGAACTATGGGTTTTGATATACCACTCCCATTTTTTAAGGCATTGACTCCTGCCAAAGCAGATATCAAAGTCGTCAAATCTTCATTGGCGTTATCTAATACAAGCTGCTGTTTAATAATTTCGCTTTTTTGAGTTGTTGAGGTCTCTCTTCTTCCTCGCAGTAGCACTTCATTTAGATGCTGTCCATTATGATCCATATCTACGATCAAAGTAGTATCAAATTTAACCTCTAAAAACATCTCTTTTGAATTACACCCCACATGACTAAAAATGAAGTGGTAAGAACCTGGACAAATGTTATCTATCGCGAATTCACCATTTATGTCTGTATATGTACCTGTTTCAATTTCTTTTACATAGATATTGACTATTTCTAGTGGTGAGCCATCATTGACATCAACTACTTTTCCACTTATATTTATGGCACATCCTTGCCCTTTAACAAAAGTGCTTGAAAAAATTAACAGAACAAAAAGTAATGATTTATTCCACATTAACATCAAATATTACCTCGAGATCAGTCTCACCACCAGCATTGTCAATCATTCCATTCAATACACCTACAGCACTTTTGTCTGGTTGGTGCCGAAGGGTGATCTTTAATGTACCAACTCCTGCATCTTGGGTGGACACCAAAGCCTTAACTCCAATAGGTTGTAGGTTATCATCAACATCATTATAGGCAATAGTCATCCCCATAACCGTACTTTCGAAGAAAAACTGATGATCTACTCCTTCAGATAGTATCTCTTCTGTAATATCCTTAATTGGAGTTCCTAATTCATTGAGCAACACTAAAGTCGCCATATACAAGGTATTGGAATCTAACTTACCACCTTTAATAATAGGATTTACGCCACCATTCAAGTCTTTAAATTGCATTACAACTTGTTTGCCTGTATTGTCTGTTAAAGTAAAATTTAAAGTTGTGATTACTTCCTCTTCATTGGGAATTATGGGATCCTTTTTATCGCAAGAATTCAATAAAAATAGTACAATTACAATAGAGAATAGATTCCTTTTTATCATGTTACATTAGTTTTACAACACAAATATACTCCATTTGCAACAATGTTGCATCTGTATATGGAATTTGTTTTGATGGAAAATAAAGATTATCATTCGACCAGCAATAAATAATTAAATAAAATGATCATTATCTCTTTGAAATTTAGATATAATTAATTTTGTAGTTTTGCATTCACTATACAATTATGGCTAAAAAGAGAAAAAAGAGAATAGTTGGATTACCACCAGGCACCGCTGTATATACTGGAATAATAAGCGATGTGCCAGTAGCTATAAATTATGTAGAATACACCGCAGATACCTATAAGGAAGAATTAAATCGGACTCCACAAAATATCAATATACATTATTCTGATGTAGAAATAGTGCAATGGTATGATATTAGAGGACTTCATGATATTGAGCTAATTGGCAAAATTACTGCTGCTTTTGACATGCACCCACTTGCAGCTGAAGACGCCATAGATGTAAGACAAAGACCTAACTACACTGAGTATTCAGATAGTCACTTTATTTCATTAAAATCATTAGCTTATAATAAAGAGACCAAAGAGGTAGACAGAGAGACTGTAGCCTTATATTTCGGTGAGGGGTTTGTAATTTCTTTTCAAGAACAAAAAGAGGATATTTTTGCTGAAGTTAGAGAAAGAATAAAATCGGGTAAAGGAAGAGTCAGATCTAAAGAAATGGACTACTTGGCATATGTATTAGTCGATTTTTTAGTAGATAATTACTATTCAGTACTTGACGATCTAGAAGAAGAAATTGAAATTCTAGAAGAAGGCATCATGTTGAGCTCAGAAAATGTAAATAAAAACAACATATTTGCAGTCAAGAAGGAGTTAATCAAGGTCAGAAAATCTGCTGCACCACTTCGTGAAGCAGTTAATTCATTTTCAAGATCTACTTCAGAATTAATCTCTGACAACACTAGAATATTTGTACGCGATCTATACGATCACACCATTCATATCATTGATAATGCGGATTCATTAAGGGATATATTATCAGGGTTGCAAGACCTTCATATATCTGAGATTAGCATGAAGATGAATAAAATCATGCAGGTTCTTACCATTGTAACAGCACTATTTGTACCAATTTCATTTCTTACAGGACTTTATGGGATGAACTTTGACTATATACCAGAGTTAAAGTACAGGTATGGATATTTTATCCTTTGGGTAGTAATGGTACTAAGTGTCCTGTTAATGTTACGTTACTTCTGGAAAAAGAAATGGTTGTAAACATTCAAAAAAAGCTGTTAAGCTGTTGAGTTTTTCATCTCTGTTTTAGCATTTTTGCTTAGAGGCTACGCCTAGGTTTATTGGCGAATTAGCGAATTGGCATATTAGCTAGTTGGCATATTGGCCAGTTGGCATATTGGCCAGTTGGTTGTTAAAAAAAATTATCAATCCCTCCAATCTATCCAATTTTGGAACTAATTGTTTCGGTACGCTGTACCTTAATTCTCTTTGTTAATATAATTTCAATAATTGTTATGGTGCTCTGCACCTGCAGTCATTAATCTCTTCAATCTGTTTTAGCAAGTTACCTTATTGGCGTTTTGGTTCTTCTAGTGTTTCAATCTTTCCAATCTCAAATTTCTCAATGGCAATTTACCTATTGTGTCCTTCATTGATAGCCAATTATCAATTGTCCACTATCAATAATCAATTTTTTCCAATATCTCCAATCTTTAGTACTTAAATTTTAACAAATCCGCCTTTATACATGATGCCATCTTTTACAGCTTTAATATAATATACTCCAGAATTAAGATCCGTTATTGATATCGTATTTAGATACATTTTTGAATTAACCTTTCTCCCAAAAGCATCAAACACACTCACTTCTGATTGAATTGGTAGATTCATAATGGTAATACTCTCATTTGCTGGGTTAGGAAAGACGTTGAGTTGATCAACACTTTGGTTTTCAACATCTTTAATCCCTGTTGGTGTGTTATCAAATCTTTCTATTACTCCACCTCTTCCTGCTATGATTACTCCATTTGGCACAGTACCGATCACCTGATGAGATACACAACCGCTTTTTAAACCTTTGTTGGCAAGTAATCCTGTAAATTCATACATATATGTATTAGAACTATTCGCTCCTAAGCAATACATTTTATCACCTTCTCTTATAAGTTTCAATGCATTATATGGTTTACCAATTTCTTGGACTGTGACAAAACCGTCATCTGTACCATACATCTTTTGGTAATTAAACCAAACTCCTTCGTTTCTGTTTTTAAAAGATCCTTGGCTAATTACACCCTCAAAGTCAAATAACAAATCCCAAGATACTCCACCATTTTCTGAAATGTATATCTTCCCAGAATTTGAAGTAACAATCCACTCCGTAGTAGCAATAATATCTAAATTTATAATCTGATCATTTACAGCACCATGTTTAGCCCAATTTCCTCCTCTATCATTTGAAATATAAATTTCACCATTGCTACCTGATAAAACTGCATACAAAACACCATTCTCAAATTGTAATGAGGTCACAGAATTTGGAAATGCAAATGAATTCATTTCTACACCAACATCATTTATCAAATGACCATTTTTGTCATTATCCACATAATAAATTTCTTCTTCACTTACCGGCATGACAGCTACAATTAAAGTTCTAGTACCAGCAATATCTTGCCAAGTTTTTCCTCCATCTTTCGAAAAAACAATAGAACCTTCATTGCCACATACGGCGACCGAAGTTCCTTTTGCTCCTATATTATTAAATGATTCATATCTACCTTGAATTAAATTCCACGTCATTCCCTTATCGTCTGAGGTAATCATTTTTAGTGATTCTCCTACAACAAACATTTTACCATCTGACCTTATGCCATAACTTTTAAATCCATTGATATTAGTTGGGCTATATGAGATTGTCTCGAAACTCAAACCACCATCGGTTGTAATTCCTACTCTATTATTATTAAAAAAAGCATAATTGTTCTTATCAAATACATGAGGGTTAGATGTGCCAGAAATAGGAGTTGATAATCCTAAAAATGACTGACCATTGTCCAAAGATTTTAAGGTAGTATTGTCCAACAAAGCTACTAACAATACCCCATCGTTATAGTCAATCCCAAGAATATTAGTTGGAAAGACAAAGATTGTATCATAGGTATTCAAATTATCAAGAGATCTTATAAGACTTTTGCCAGCTGTACTAAAAACAGTAGAACCATTTAATGCGTAGCTAAAAGCAGGAAATCCTGCTAACTTGGTCCATGTAATCAAATCTTTACTCATTGCACTGGCGGTTCTTGCTAAAAACACAAAGTCTCCGTTTTCCAATTGTATTATAGATTTCCTAAGCCCTTCTGTTGGAATAGATTGATAACTAAATGACTGAAAAGACAAACCACCATCCAAAGATTCATATGCGGCATAACTTCCAGAAATTAATATATGATCAGGGTCACCATCTATAAATAACAGATTATTTTGAGAAGATAGACCTAGTATTTCTATATAGACCCAAGTATCACCATTATCTGTAGATCGAAGTATTCCATCACACTCTAAAACAGCTACTCCAAGACCACTGTCATGAAACTCAATAATATCTATAGATGATACAAATTCTTGAGGGTAAACTTGCTCGAATTGTGCATACGTCTGAGACATGCAAATAAGTGAAATTGCTAAGAGTAAAAATCTCGTTTTCATGATAATGGATTTAAGTATCACAAAGCTGATCAATTCAATAGACTAATTTCTCACCCAAAAGTATGAGATTTGAGAATTAATTATGATAATAACTACTCAATCTAAAACAAAACCATCACCCAATCTTCGCCCCTAACCCTACTTGATCTCTAATTATCAATCCATCTTGACACAAAGACTTGAGGCTTTGATTAATAAAAACATTTACCTCTTCTTTTATAATATTAGGGTATAGTAAATGAATATTTGGTCCAGCATCTAAAGTAAAATAAACAGGTAACCCACTTTCTTGTCTGTATGCTCGGATCACTCGGATCATCTCTAGCGTATTGGGCTCTAGTAATATATACGATGGGCTGCTACACATCATCAATGCATGAAGCGTAAGAGCTTCTGACTCTGCTATTTCGCCAAACACTTGGTGATCTCCAGATTTTAATGCTGACAGGAGTAAATCGATATTATCATTTGCCTGTTGGTATCTTGCATCAGCATAAGGATTGTCCTCCATCAAGCCATGTCCTGCAGTAGATGACACAGACTTCTCAGATTTACTTACTATTAAGATATCGTCATGATAATTTTTAAAAGATTCATGAATAATCGCCCCAACTGGTGTTGCATATTCATCAGAAGACCCTTCTATACTCGGATGCTTGCCCCATGATGCCATTGTAGGATATACTGATCTACAGGCACTACCCGACCCTAGTCTTGCAAAATAGGATGTCCTCTGACGAAAAGCATCACTGTCTATAAATGCTCTTCCACTGAGCAAAATCTCCATTTGACAAATACACAATGCCAGTGCTGACATACCTGACGCAGAGCTTGCTATACCTGAAGAATGCGGAAATGTGTTTCTAGTTTCTACTTTTAAATCGTATGACACTAAAAATGGCATTTCCTTTACAATAGAAGCTAAGAACTTTGCAGACTTCTCACCAAACGATGGATTTTCTTTCCCTTCAAAATAAAATTTCAAGCTTATCTTGGCATCCTTTGTCTTTTTAGGGCTGTAAGACAATTTGGTCAAAGTGTGAGCAGCATCTAAAGTGAAGCTGAGTGAGCAGTTTCTAGGTAATTGACGACCATGTTTACCCCAATACTTAACAATGGCTATATTTGACGGGCTTTTCCAAGAGATTGACTGCATAATAATATAAATTGTTTTACTAGATTCATTCTAGCCACAAAAATAAGAAGATTAACGAGATCACTGACGTCTTTCTAATTTATCGTTGTTTTTATGAACTAATTAGGGAATTTCGCAGTTATATTTGCTAGTGCTATGCCGTAACGCCTATTGCTTTTCTTTTAACCTAATACTTAATATGTCATTTAGAACTCCACCAACAGAAATCGAACCAATAATCAAAAAATTAAGTCTTGACAATTGGCAGAAACATATAGTTGGAACATATAAGAACGATTCAGATTCACTGGAAGATGGACAACAAAATTCTATTAAAAGACTAGAAAGATTGGGTCCTAAAATTAAAAAATCATCAAAAGTTTTAGTCATTTCTAATGGCAATAATTTTTTGCCTATTTACTTATCGTCAAAATATAGATGCAAGATCACTGTTGTAACTGAAAACGAAGAGCTTAAGGAGGAATTAGAGGAGGACATTGCCAGCTATGATCAGAACACCAATGTTGATGTTGTCGTCAAGGACCTTAACATCACTCAGTTTGATTACGATAAGTTTGACATGATATGGTCGCTAGGGGCGCTTGGTATGCAAGAAAATCTTAAGACTATATTAAGAGAAATGAAAAGAATTCTGGTACCAAAAGGAAGACTTTTAATGGTAGAAAGGTTGGCAAATCACAAAGATGAAAAGGAAATTCAGGCATATTCGATTGACACCCTTTTGCAAGATGCAAGTGATGCTGATTTAGAAAAAGTATATGAAAAACACTTCATTGACGAAACCAAAACACATTACAAAAGATTGATAAACGATTTTAATCAAGAAAAAAAACATCTTGAAAAATCAATGGGAAAATCTTCTTATGAGACGTCAGTTAGTCAGATCGGTTTGATCAATGATAGAGTTGAACAAGGTCTTGTCGGTTGGAGATTTCTCCAATTTCAAAAAAGGAATGATTAATTCTGATCAACCTAAATAATTCATATTTCATTTAAACTTAAACAAACTAGCAAAGTAATCTTTTGAGTAATAATTTATTCAATCCATTTTTCGTTACTTTAGCTGTCTATTAAACATATATATATTCAAAATATGAGCGAAAGAAAACTTAAAGAAATCAAAGAGCCAATAAGAACCATGAAAGAATGGACAAAATTCAAGGGTGAAAACTCATGGACAATGTTCAAAGTAATGGCAGAATTTGTAGATGGTTTCGAAAAATTAAATACAATTGGACCGTGTATCTCAATATTTGGAAGTGCTAGAACAAAACCTGAAGATAAGTACTATAAACTTGCCACAGAACTGGCTTCTAGATTAACAGAAGAAGGTTATGGAATAATAACAGGTGGTGGTCCTGGCATCATGGAAGCAGGTAATAAAGGGGCGTACCTTAAAGGTGGTCTCTCAGTTGGTTTAAATATCGATCTTCCATTTGAGCAAAATCACAATCCATATATTGACCCTGACAAAAACCTTGACCATAGATACTTTTTCGTGAGAAAAGTTATGTTTGTCAAATATGCACAAGGTTTTGTAGTAATGCCCGGTGGTTTTGGAACTATGGATGAGCTGTTTGAAGTATTGACTTTGATACAAACTAAGAAAATATCTCCAGTCCCAATCGTATTAATGGGTACAGAGTTTTGGGGAGGATTAAGAGAATGGATCATTAGTACCATGTTAGAAAAATTTGGTACCATTGGTGAAAAAGATTTGGACTTAATCCCGATGACAGATGATATTGATGAAGTAGTTAATATCATTTCAGATTTTTATGCAACTGGTTCCTCACATACATTGGAGCCAAACTTAGAATTATAAAGTATAATCTAAAAAAGAAGTGCAAACACCCTTTGTTGTTAAGTACTTCGATTCACGATACTTGAACGAAAATAAATGATTGCATTGATTGGCGGGTCTGGGAGTACAGGTAGTTCTCTATTAAAGAACATCCTCAACCGGCACCCGCAAGTTTTTGCAGGAGATGAGTCCAATTTGTTTTGTAAAAAGAAGCTTTATTACGACTTTCAATTATACAAAAAATCGATTACTAAAAGAGGCCTTCATGGCCTTAAAAATCATGGCTGGCACATATACAATGGTGTAGATTTTGATGCCCCAGAATATGAAATCACTCCAAAAGAGATCAATACTTATATCGTCAACAGTCAGGATTTTATCAGTTTTAATTCGTATTTACAAGATCATTTTACAAAGGGTGACCACTCCAAAATATGGATAGAAAAAACCCCCTCAAATAGTGCCAACTTTGCGGATTTCTTAGACACTTTTGATTCAGGTAAAATAATCCATATAGTTAGAAATCCGTTAGACACAATAGCTTCGTTAATAAGCAGAGGGTATTCGCTTTATTATGCCACAGGGATCTATCTACTTAATACAGGATCTGGTCTTTCTCATCATGAAAACCAAAGATGTCTTACCATCAAATACGAAGATTTGGTTAACAACTCAGTTCAAACTGTCAAAAGCATTTGCAAATTTCTAAATATCTCATTTGAGTCTAAAATGCTCATTACCCATCATGAAAAAATAGAAAACAGTCAACTTGCTGGTTGGAATTATGATGAAACAGCTAACATCGGTACTCAAAGTGTGGGAAGATTTGCCAAGTTGAGCATTGACGCTCAACTTGAAATATACAATGCAATAAATAAAATCCAGATAAATCAGGATGGATTAAAATATTATAAAATAAATCACAAAGACATTCTAGAGATATCTCAGGAATTAGGATATAACTTACCTTCAAGTGATAGCCTTGCATCTTCAAAAAAATTAAAAAAAGAAATGAAAAAAGATAGATGGCAACGGATTATAAGGCTTTATCCTACCGGTCTAACCTACCCTCTTCAAATACTGGATTAGATGACATCCGTAGAATTGAAAACCAAAATACTTGAATCAATAAAGCACGTTTATAATGAATCGGAAGCTAAGCTTATCGCTAAATATTATTTAGAAGATAAAGCAATCAATAATCGAGAATTAACTTCTGAAGAATTATCCATTGTTCTGAAAGATGTCCAGCGATTAGCAAATGCCGAACCACTTCAATATGTCACTGGTGTCGCTCATTTTTACGGATATAAATTTCAAGTCGATTCAAGTGTTTTAATCCCACGTCCAGAAACAGAAGAATTAGTAAATGAAGCATTGTCTTTATTAAAACAAAATAGTCAAATTTACAACGTTTTAGACATCGGGACTGGCTCTGGATGCATATTAAATACAATAGCTTTACAATCAAAGAGAGATCTTAATTTAGTAGGCATAGATGTAAGTGAGGAAGCCCTAATTAATGCTAGAAAAAATGCAAATCATTACAAACTAAATACTAAGTTCGCTATATCTGACTTCTTAAGTGAAGCTGAATGGGACGAGGTAACCCAACCAGAATTGATTATCTCTAATCCTCCTTATATCTCCACAAATGAATCTAATGACATGAAAAGCAATGTATTGAAATATGAACCTCACATTGCACTATTTAGTCATGAGGACCCATTGATGTTTTATAAAAAAATAGCAGCATTCGGACATACTTTATTGAAATTACCATATATACTTTGTGAAATTAACGAGTACTTGGGTATAGAAACGGTAGCTGTATTTAAGAATTACGGGTATGAAAACGTTGAACTAATCAAAGACTTACAAGGTAAGGATAGAATAATAAAAGTAATGCCTAAGGTGAATTAACCAATATTTTAATATTTTTGTGCAAGAATATAAAAACTGGACATTGAATAGAAAACAAATAGTATTTTGGACTGTAGCAATTGTGCTGATCATTGATCAATTGTTGAAGATATACGTAAAGACCAATATAGAGTATGGTCAAGGGTTTGATTTGTTAGGACTATCTTGGGCTAAGATGCATTTTGTGGAAAACGAAGGCATGGCTTTTGGTCTGAGTTATGGAGGCACTGCAGGCAAATATGCTTTGAGTATTTTTAGAATCCTTATGGTAGGTCTCTTAGGCTATTTACTATTTGGACTAATAAAAGAAAATCAATCAAAGTGGCTGATATTTAGCTTTGCACTGATAGTAGCTGGAGCCATTGGTAATATTTTAGATTCTATATTTTATGGGTTAATCTTTTCAGCATCACGGTTTCATGGCGGCTTGGCAGAGTTTGTAGAGTTTGGTACAGGATATGCACCAGTACTGCAAGGCAAAGTGGTAGACATGCTCTACTTTCCTATGATTGACACAATCCTACCAGAATGGCTCCCAATTTGGGGAGGAGAGAGGTTTGAGTTTTTTCAACCAGTGTTTAACATCGCTGATAGTGCTATATGCGTAGGTGTAACTTGCATCTTGCTTTTTCACAGATCTTTTTTCTTAGGTACAGACAAGAAAAAGAAAGACATCGTTGCAACCGAAACAATACCGGTAGAATCAGCAAATGAAGATCAATAAGCTAAATGAAAATGCTTAGTTTTTAATACCTCAAAAACTTTAGAGGATCATTACATTTGCATTATTTTTCTAATTAGAATTTCGACAACTACAAACATCAATATATATTATGTACAGGACTCACAATTGCGGTGAACTAAGAATTACCAATATCAACCAAGAAATAACCCTTAGTGGTTGGGTACAAAAAGCTAGAGATTTAGGAGGTTTGACTTTTCTAGATTTAAGAGATAGATATGGCATCACTCAGCTAGTATTTAATATGGATGATAATCCTGCCCTATGCGAATCAGCTAGAAAATTAGGTAGAGAATTTGTAATCCAAGCAATTGGTGTAGTCAAAGAAAGATCTAGTAAAAATGCCAATAGACCAACAGGAGACATTGAGATCGAAGTTACTGAGCTTAAAATCTTAAATGCTTCTAATACACCACCATTCACTATAGAAGACGAAACAGATGGTGGAGATGATCTAAGAATGAAATATAGATATTTAGATATCAGAAGAACACCAGTTCAAAATAATTTAATATTTAGGTCTAAGCTAGCTATTGAGACTAGAAAATACTTAGATGGCAAAGAGTTTATTGAAGTAGAAACACCTGTATTGATCAAAAGCACCCCAGAAGGAGCAAGAGATTTTGTTGTGCCTTCTAGGATGAACCCTGGAGAGTTTTATGCACTTCCTCAGTCACCACAGACCTTCAAGCAGATATTAATGGTTGCTGGGTTGGACAGATATTTCCAAATAGTAAAATGCTTCAGAGATGAGGATCTAAGAGCAGATAGACAACCGGAGTTTACCCAGATAGACTGCGAAATGTCCTATGTCCATATAGGAGATATCTTAGATACTTTTGAAGGATTGGCAAAGCACTTGTTTAAAGCAATGAAAGGCATTGACCTTCCTAGCTTCCCAAGGATGAACTATGACGAAGCGATGAAAAGATACGGTAGTGACAAGCCAGATCTTAGATTTGAGATGGAATTTGTAGAAATAAATGACTTAGCTCAAGGACATGGTTTCTCTGTATTTGATGATGCTGAGTTAATCGTTGGGATTTGTGCTAAAGGCATTGCCAATGACTATTCTAATAAGAATATGAAAGAACTTACCGAATGGATACAACGTCCTCAGATCGGAGCAAAAGGTCTGGTGTATATAAAGTATCAAGCGGATGGCATTAAGTCCACAGTGGGCAAATTTTATACAGATGACCAATTAAAAGCTTGGGGCGATCGATTTGGAGCTGAAGAAGGAGATGTAGTATTTATCTTAAGTGGCGAAACAGAAAAAACCAGAAAGCAA
>JBBKVK010000109.1:0-4124 GCA_037968395.1 Saprospiraceae bacterium
TCGATACCAATATATAGCTTTGGCGTAGTGATTTGTTGTGTTTCCATATCTTATTGTTTTAGAGTACATTAAAGATACTGGACAGGCAGCTTTTACATAGATGCTGAGGTAAAAAACAAGTAAATTCTTCCTTAATCTGAGACACTATTCTAGGCTCATAGATTCAAAAAACAGATTCTTAGAGCTTTTTTTATTGTATTTATTTGGGCTCTAGCTGCTTTGCCATTTATTCCCTGGAAACATTTTTTCTTTAACTACATCATACCGACCAAAAATGATAACAGATAAAAATTTAGCTCGTATTGCCGGCTTTTGCTATTTAATTGTAATTGCAACTGGATTATTTTCAGAAGTTTTTGTAAGACAAGCTATGACGGTATCAAATGATGCCTTTACAACCGCAAATAACATTAAAACTCACGAAATGCTATTTCGATGGGGTTTCGTTTCAGACCTTGTCAACTTTATTATTGGGTTGCCAACAATATTGATTATTTACTATATTTTTAAACGAGTAAACAAACTTTTATTACAGCTTGCATTGGCATTTGTAATTATTCAGACAGCAATAATCGCAGTAAACCTTCTCAATCAACTTTCACCATTGTTAGTATTGAGTAATGAGACGTACTTGAATTCTTTTCAACCAGACCAACTTGCAACACTTTCACTTCTTTCTTTAAACATTCAGACACAGGGCTATGCTATTGGTTTAGTATTCTTTGGATTTTATTGTTTAATCATTGGTTATGTTATTTATAATTCAAATATAATGCCCCAAGTTTTGGGAATTCTATATGCTTTTGCAGGTTTGTGTTATTTGGTAAATAGCTTTACAATGTTTCTTTCCAAAGGATTCGCAAACCCATTATTTATCTATCTGGCTATACCTATTTTCCTCGGTGAACTATCTTTAGCATTATGGTTGTCAATAAAGGGAGTAGACACATTAAAAGGTGAATGAAAATTGAGGCGGAAATGCCTGTGGGTATCATTATATAAAAATAATGCTAAATTAGGTGCTTAATCAAGAGTCCGTGAGTTTTTATTACCTCTGTTTTTTCCTTCGGAAAATCCTCGCACACAAACCCGCAACTATTCTTATACATAAACGTTGGCTTTAATTTAAATCAAAACCTTTTAGACAAACTTATTCATACATATTTGTATGATTCTTTATACAAAAGAATACATATTTGTATACTTTTGTTTTAATTTACATAATTATATGTATAAAATGTTAACAAATGAGAAACAAGAAAAAACTACTCATAGAACAATTAGACCAAAAACTGGCTCATTTTAAAGATGCAGGAATGGTCCTGGTCCCACAAAAAGGATGGGTAAATACTATTAGAACCACTCTTAATATGACAAGGGACCAATTAGGGACCAAACTTGACTTGACTAAAGGAGCTATTCAAAAAATCGAAGAACGTGAAGCTACAGGTCAGATAACCATCAATAAACTAAAGGATGTTGGCAATGCCTTGAATATGAAATTTATTTATGGTTTTATTCCTAAAGATGGGACCATCGAAAGTCTAATCAACTTAAAGGCTGAAAAACTGGCCCGAAAAATTGTTTTAAGGACCAATCAAAATATGAAATTAGAGGACCAAGGAATCAGTGAAGATAAAATTGAACATTCAATAAATGACTTGGCTAATGAAATAAAAAGGGAAATGAGAAAGTCATTATGGGATTAGATTTAAAATACGCAGATGGCCAAACACCTTTAGATGAAGACGAAAAAGAAGGTCTAAAATTAAAATCAATAACAACGCAAAAAGAACTCGATGAATTTGAACAGTTAAATATTGAAAAAGCTGTAGAATGGACTATTCGAGCTAATTTAAAACCTGAAAAAATATTGACCGAAAAGTTTATAAAAGATTTGCACACAAAAATGTACGGCGATGTTTGGAAATGGGCAGGCGAATTTAGAAAGACTGACAAAAACATTGGAATAAAATGGACTCAAATCGGAATAGAACTGAAAAATCTAATTGATGACACTAAATATTGGTTAGAAAACAAGACTTATCCACCTAAAGAAATTGCTATTAGATTTAAACATAGAATCGTAGCAATTCACTGCTTTCCCAATGGAAATGGTAGACACTCAAGAATGATGGCTGATATATTTATTGAATCTATTTTCGGAAAAGAAATTTTCAGCTGGCACAAGTCAAATATGGTTAGAGCAGATGAAACAAGAAAAGAGTATATCATAGCATTAAGAGAAGCTGACAATGGAAATATAAAACCATTAATAAAATTTGCAGAAAACTAAAAAACTAAAGCCAACAACGTGTATAATTCATTGCTAGTACTCGCCTACTTACGAAAATCCTCGCGGATTTTCTATTCGGTTTGTATTTGCTAATTTAGTTGCTTAAACACGCAACGAAATCATACACACAAACGTTAGAGATCATAAAACATCCGCCCAAGCCATAATGAAAGTTCATTTGTTAAAATTGGTAACTTAAGAAAAGGCGCGATTAAGAGAATATTTATATTGACAAAAATTTATTCTTTATTTATTTTCACTAAATTTGATTTTTTTAGTGATTAATTTCTAATGCTCTACATATAATTCTTTCAAGACTCCTATGAAATATCTAATATTAGCTCTTACTCTTTTAATATCTGTAAACTTAGCAGCGCAAAGAAATTATTCAAGAGCAGAATTGGCAGGATATAATATTGGATTGAATGCAATAAATGCAGGCATATCAAGAATAATTCATAGAGCCCCAAATGAAAACATTAAAGATGCTTTCATAGATGGTCTTTGGAAGGGAGCAATAGGTGGAACTATAAATTATGCTTCAAAAGAACTTGTATTGAAGCTGCACCAAAATGAGAAAACAGATTTTTTGTGGACGTCTCGGATGGTCAACACAATAGGAAATTCAATAACTTATAACGCAGCTAAAAACGATGGGCTATTAGAATACATATATTTTGACTTTGCTTTTAATCGAATTAGGTTTGATACACGAAATAAGTTTAAAATCCAATATAAAGTAATGCCAATAGCATTGTTGACCATTTTGCCAACCTTAAAGGATGGGAATTTCAGTCTAAAAAAATCTTTATATACTCTAACACCATATTTTGAAGCAAAGTCTAATTTTAAAGGAGTTGGATCATATTCAAGGTTAAATCATGTATTGATTCAAAACGATGAAGATATTGGTCATGAAATCTTGCACACATTTCAGCATTATGAATATATGGTTGTCAATACATTTGTTCACAAAAGAAGAGATCACGAACGTGTTGAAAAGACTAGCTTTTTGAAGAAAATGAATAAATACATTTACTGGGACTTTCTAAATAGAGTGGTCATAAGATCTTTGTATTCTTTCGAAGGTGATTTAACAATTAATAAATACGATAATTTCTTTGAATATGAAGCTAATTATTTTTCAGATCAAATAAAATAAAAGTACGATCTCTAACAATACGTATCAGATCACCCTTCCTTTCAGTCGGCTAAATCGATACGCTTTCCGTTACAGATCATATTCTCAGTACTCACACAATCTGACTACGGAGAAAAAAACCTTTTGAGCTCTGGATCACAAAATGGCAAAATAAGGTAGAAGGGCGAGGAACAAGCTTGAGGCAACTTAGATTTGGTGTGAAGTATCGAAGTACGATAAATTATTAGGAAAACCGAGGTGAGAAGTCATCCGTAAAATCAATAGTTGAATAAATACGCTAGACAATTAAACTAAGTATCACACCGGAGAACTGATGGGTAAGATGCCTCAACTGCAGATTAAGAGACACCAGCAGAACTATCGAATACAATTGCAGGGAATACGAACGTCGCTCGATAATCCAAGCCCACAAGAGAATTAAATAGTTCTACGGAATTTTGCCGTTTTGAGTGTTTGGGATTTTAAACATTTGTTGTATCTTTAACTGAACAAGAACAGTGATATGAACAAGAAATTAAAAATAGAAGGAAATGTACGATCTGTAACACGGTGTAAGATGATCAGACTTTCAGCTATCGCTGCGTCCGACACTTACACCTAAGACGTTACCACACATTAATAAAACTACATTTATGAATAAAACAATTTTAGGACTATCAATCCTTC
>JBBKVK010000110.1:0-4340 GCA_037968395.1 Saprospiraceae bacterium
AAAATGGTGGAAAGTTCAAATTACCCTGAAGTAGACGAGGCCTTGATTAAGATCATAAAAGATATGCCTCGCAATTGGACTCCCGCTCAAAACGAAAATGGAGAGAAGGTTGATCAAGAATTTGTATTTACCTTTGGTAGAGCTGGATGCTGATTGCCGTTAATTCTCATAATAAACTATATAATTTTGAATTCTAATTAGGCATAACGATTGGCACATATGCCGTGTGAGGATTTTTCCGAACATGGTCATTATGTGCATTGTTGAGTAGAGTTTATATTAGCCATTTATTCAGCATATTTTACTCTATGAAATTAATAGCATCTTCGATAAAGGAATCTGGTAGAATATGACCAGAATCATAAATCTTCAAATAATTCCTTTTAGTAGTTAATTCGTTATAAAAATCTTTTGCCTCTTGTACTGTATAAAATCTATCTGTATTACCTACCAGTAAGCCAATAGATGATTTTTGAAGCTTCGTATATCTGAATAGATCATGTACACTTAGTAGCTGATTTAATACTGCTGGATCTGTGTCAAATCGCTCCCCTAATAACCTTTTAGACCCTAAAGCAGGTACACAAGCTACAATGGACTTCAGTCGATAATCCACAGAATTTAAATAGATCGCCATCTTCGACCCTCTACTATAGCCAATTGCATGGAAACCAATAGGTTTTTGTTCAGATTTTGATTCTAAATAATCCATAATAATTCGAATATCCCTTACTGTAGTTGTAAATAAATTTAGGGACTTACGATAATCTTTTTTGCTCATAAGTCCATTCGGATGTGCGAAGTCAATTTCATAGCTTCTTTCACCGTAATATTTGTATTCGGGAATTACAACTGCAAACCCCAATGATAATAACGAGTCTTTGAGTCTCACATACCTGGAGGATAAGGAACTCGAAGCACGAATCCAACTGTCTTTAGTACCTCCTGCCCCATGCAAAAGAATAACAAATCTATTTTTCGGATTATTCTCTGGTTGTATAAGGTAAAACGGAAACCTAGAATCATAACCATCAATAACTATTTTTTGGAATACTTCACCTAAATCAGAGGTGTCGTTTTTTACAATTGATTCATTAAATCCATCGTTTTTGATATAAGTAAAGTCAGCTGTAGGCTCTTGAGCTATTGAAAGATGGTACGTAAATACTAATGTGAGTTGTAATAAAAATAGTCTCATATGATTATCAATTTTATTTTTAATTCTACACAACTAAGTTGCATGCATACCTTTCCTATATGTTTATTACACATTTTAGTCTTATGCTCCGAGGTAAAGATAAGCAGAATCCTATTACCTTTTCAAATATAGTAATCCTCAATCTGATTTTTAATAATCACCTAACAAACTAAAAGAAATGGTTTGATTTTAAAGCCTAGGGCTTGTATTCCTCTTTGTAGAAATTCAGCTTTCTTATTTGACTGATATTTTTCAGGATATTTCTTTTGAACTCCATGTGTTCCTTGCAACATGTAAATTGGAATCCCCAAAGTAGTAACATCACGTGTAAGATTAGAATTTGTAAAAGTAGATTCCAAAATCTTACTAGCAGCAACTATAAACTCTTTATCCAAGCTTCTATTAGTGCAACACCTTCTTTGTGGACTAAGTTTTTACCGATCTCTGGCATCACTATATCGGGTTCTAAGTGAATCATTCTGTAAAGCATAATAGATTCCTCGGGTTTACCTTTAACAATGTCATACGCTAGGCTTCCAGACCCTTTTCCTGCAGCGACGGGAGGCTTGTTAACACCCAATTTGTACAGATCTGCTTCTTGATAAACCAAATGCAACCCAGATGTTTTTGCAGATCCTCCATCTTGATGGCAATGGGCACAATTAACATCTAAATAAGCTCTGGCTCGACTATTTAAAGATTCCGAGGCATCCATGTAATCTGGAAATTTATCCACTTCTGCAAGGTTTGGCAAGTCATGTAAAAAGTGATTATCTTGAAGATAGGTTAACTGGTTATGACTACTTCCTGCAAATAGGTTTTCCCGGTTTAGTTGTCGAGGCGAAGGTCCTAAAGGTATCAAGTCCTGATTCTTTACATGGCAGTTTTTACACATGTTGATATTAGGAACCGAATAGGTAAAGCTAATTTGCTCTGCTCTTTCGGCTGTCGGTTCTAAAACCAAATCTATGTCTTTTCCTAAAATATATAAATAAGCCTCTGTCTGGTCTTCATTCCACACATAGGGAAGTGTAATCCATGATGAATCTTTTTTAATAAGCAATCGGGTTTCAATTAGTACATCTGCATTTGCCGTTTTCAAATCGGCATCCGTATAATAGAAGTTTTTAATAATAATAGTGCCCTCCTGAAAATCTAAAACACGGTCGTCCTTTAAAAAATTTGCAGCGCTGCCTTCTGGAAAAGATATAAAGCGCTTTTTTAATGCATAATCCGTAAACAAAGGCGCATTTAATGTATAAGGCACAACTTGCTTTGTAGCAGGTATAAGCTGATTTAAGGGCTGTTTAAAAAATCCATAATCAGAGAGTTTTTTATACCCCAATTCCTCATAATTTAAGAGTGTATCTTGACTGGTCAGCAACCCAGAAATACTCACCTGATCTTGAACAAGAGTAGCCTTCTTTTCATTTTTACATCCAATGAGCAAAATAAAAACCAGGATACTACTTACAACTATATTCCGAAACATCGCTGGTCGCATTTTTAAAATCGTTTAACACATCCATTCCAAAAAAAGATACATTTTCATTGCCCGCTTCAAAACAAATGGTATAATCTGTAGGCTCCTCTTCTAATCCATCCCAAAGCACATCTACCGTTTGAAAAGGTTTTTTAAACATCAAAATTTTCCCAAAATCATTATTAAGGGTTGGAAAGATGTAGGAATTTTCAAAGCTATTCTTGCCAATTATGATCTTTCTAGGAAAAGGATTGTAGTCTTTATCAGCATCATATTTGTTACTTATTATCCGCACAGAACCCACAGCTTCGGAATCTACCTCTGGTTGGTCATTATTACGTTTGCCTAATTCATAAATCAATTTATAACTCGCAATAGCAATAGAAGTCGTTTTATTATTGGTAAAAACATTGTCATGAAAATAGACATCTTCGGTGCTCAACACCAAACTCCCAGTGCCACTTGGAACCTGCCCTACTATGGCTCCTGACTTAGCAAAGTTCTTTGTGTTATTCTCTTCAACGGTATTGTTATACACTTCAATATTTTTTCCATATTGCGTTAATCCGGGTAAATCAAACACTAGAATCCCTCCTGTATTTTCGTAGGCATTATTGCCAAAGATCTTTACATTTATCGAATTTTCACTTTCTATTCCAGCCACATTATAAAAGGCTTCATTGTTGCTAATCACTACGTCAACCGATTGTCCAACATAAATCCCAGCATCCGAAGCACCAATAGCCTTACAGCTGTCAATTAAGACATTTTTACAAAGCACAGGGTAAAAAGCATAAGCACCATTGTCTTCACTCACTTTACCTGTCCAAGAACTTTCTACATTTCTAAAAGTAACCCCATCCGTATCCATCACCTTAATATTATCTCCTTTGGCATTTTCAACCGTAAGATCCTGTATGGTAATGTTTTTACTATTCGTAATTCTTATGCCCTCTGCTCCTTTGGTTTGTCCTTCAAAGTTGAGCACGGTGTTTGCCATGCCTTGCCCTTTAATCGTTACATGACTAACTCCGTCTAATGGAAGGGATTGACTTAAGGTAAAATGACCATTTCCTAATTCTATAACGCTGCTATCTTTAGCTAGTAAAAACTGAGAAAGAATTGCCTGTTCCGTTCCCTTGTCTGTTATATAGTTCCTATCTGGGGAATAGGTTGGCATTGGTTCGCTTTTCAAAACAAAAAATAAAATAGCCAAACCAACAAGCAAAATGAGTAATACATAGAGTATTTTTTTCATAAAAAGCATTATCTTTAAAAGAAGTACTAAAGTAAAAAAAATAAGTGAATGCCTGCTTAATTAAATTCTCGCTTTCATAAAAGAAGCGATTTAACCCGAATTATGAATGGCCTAATAAAAGGGAAGGAATCCAAATTCCAATAACCAATAAAATTAATTTCATCCACCAACTTTCTTGATTTGTTGATTATTAGCCAAAGATCTCTGAAAATTTAAATTCCCATTGTTCAGTCGGGCTCTGCTTTGTTCAACCCGCATTATGCAATAGACAATCTAGTGCGGCTTGAAATAGCTGCAAAATATACCGCAAACTAAGTTTTCTTCATTCACCATAGCGGTGCTATGCTGAAATCAGTAAAACTTCATATTTTATTACTCTTTCAACCCTCCTTACGAAGCCC
>JBBKVK010000111.1:0-5091 GCA_037968395.1 Saprospiraceae bacterium
GGATTGATTGATGCATTATTATCATCACAATCCGTTTCACTGCAAGGATTATCAATATCAAAGAATCCATCCTCATCCATATCCACAGCATCACCATGTGCTTGATGAGCGGGTATCGCATTGACATTGATGTTAATGATGTTGCCGTTGTGGCAGACATCTCTTTTGTTACCGCGGTTGGTAACAGAGCCATTTTCGTAGGCTTCCTGCTCGGGTTGTAATTTGGTGGTGCTTTCTTTTTCGCATCCCACTAGAAATATTAGGGCGAGAAATGGTAAGAGTATTTGTTTCATTATGATAATTTTAAAATTTGTAAATGAAAAAGTTTTAAAGATTTATTCAAAATTAGAGTAACATTTAGCTTGATTCAGCGCTATTGTCCGAACGGTATTGAACTTCTTCCCAGAGGTAGCCAGAGAAGTACCAATGGGCTTTTATCACAGGCGTCTAATACTTTTCAGCACAGAACTCTTAAGCCTTCGACTGATGGGTATCTTGTGATTTTGGATGGTAAGGTGCTCGCCATGCCTATGCACATTTTTAATTTTATGAAGACTTACCAAATAAGACCTGTGCACTCGAATAAACAAAGAATTTGGCAGTTGCTTAGCGATTTTTTTAAGGGGCACTGATAATTGGTACACCTCTTTAGTAGTTGATAGTTGGCAATAATTCCGATTAGCCTCAATAAATAATATTTCATCAAATTCTACCTTAATTAAATGTTCTTTTTGCTGAATGAAAATACTGTTTATGCTTAAAAATGCTTCGGTTTCTTTATCCCAAACCCCTTCAAAAACCATTCTTTTAAGTGCAGTTTCAATACCTCTTTTCAATCCTTCTTTATCAAAAGGTTTGGTAATAAAAGCATAAGGCTTTGTATCCATAATATCGTTAAATACCTCCAAGTTGGTATTGGCACTTAGAAAAACTACTGGGATTTGATACATATCAAAAATACTTCTAGCTACCTTTAGTCCATCTGTTTTTCCCTGCATTTCTATGTTCATTATGATAATATCAGGACGATTGTATTGAATGCTTTTTAAAGCATCTTCTGAGCGAGTATTGATTCCGATTACATCATAGCCTAATTTTGAAAATTGTAGTGATACATCTGCTGCGATGATCATTTGACTTTCAAGAATTAATAATTTTGGTGCTAATTGCGTAAGCATGGCGATTGTTTTATGATTAGTGTTCGGGATTATATATATATGCTCTAACCAGCGAATTTAAATTTGTCCTTTAATACCTGCATCATGTATTAAAGAGCTTATACTTCCTTAAATAGCTTTACATTAAGTGTTGCATTCAATTTTACTCCTTGACCATAGCGGCACTTTGATTCAATCAGTAAAATCTGTATATTTCATTACTCATTACAAAGTTAATTGGCCCATTGCAAATTAAACAAAAGCAAGATAGGTGAGATCATGAAAGAATCTAACGGTAACTTCCAAGAGGTGAGAATCACTTCTCGAACGGTAAGCATTAATGCATATTATGTGCAAATGAGAGGAGTAGTACCTTAACGGTTAAATCATTTTTAAACGTTTTATCACTTCTTCTTTCGTCCTTCTAGAGATGGGGACTTGATGGGATTGGATTGTCAGGTATTCGTGGTATTCACTTATGGCATCAATCTTTTTGAGGTTAACGACAAAAGAACGATGGACACGTAAGAATTCATTGGGTGGTAACTGCGATTCGATATTTCGAAGGGGAACAGATAATAAATAGTCTTGTTTTTCAGTGTAGATTTTACAGTAATTTCTATCTGCTTCTGCATATAAAATTTCTGTGAGTAATACTTTAACCATTTGATCCTTGTGCCTGATAAATAGCCGATCGTCCATTGCGGATACGTGATCTGTAGATTCTGGGGTAGTTTCAGTCTCTTTTTCCACTGCAATACGTTGAAGAGTCAGTTTGAGGGTGCGTTCCAAATTAGACTTTTGAAAAGGCTTCGAAATGAAGGCATACGGTTTTGCAGCACTTGCTTGTTGGAAAGTTGCATCATCAGAATTGGAAGTTAGGAAAATTAGCGGTACTTGATATTTTTCCAAAATGATCTTAGCAGTTTCGATCCCATTCATCTTTCCAGTCAAAATAATATCCATTAGAATGATGTCTGGACGATTCGCCTCAATAGTATTAAGTGCATCTTCTCCTCGAGTATTTATTCCGATTACTTCGTAACCAAGTTTTGTCAATTGCATGGAAATATCTGCAGCAATGATCATATCGTCTTCGACCATCAGTATTTTCGGAAATTTGTTTTTTTTCATCATGTATAAATATTACGCTGCCGATTTTTGCTGTAAAGGAAAGTAGATTATAGTCGAAGTTCCTGCTTCTGTTGACTTTTCCAATCTTCCTCCCAGTTGTGTAGTCAATAATTGAATAAGCAAAGTGCCAAATCCTTTCTCTTTTGTGTCCTTTGAATCATCGTATGATGATTGACCATTATCTGCAATAATCAACTTTAGCAAACCATTTTCTGCTTGCGCTAAGGTAATTAATATTTGGCCCTTCTTCTTATTGGGGAAGGCATGTTTAATTGAATTAGTAATCAATTCATTTGTGATAAGGCCAATCGGCACAGCGGTATCTACATCCAATTCTATATCGTTCATTTTGACGCTTAAGGAAATGTTTTCTGCTTTTTCGCCAAAACTATCCATAATTGCTTTCCCAATCGTTTCAAAGTAATCACGCATTTCAATTGCGGCGAGGTTTTCTCCTTGATACAGTTTTTGGTGAATGAGTGCCATGGACCCCACCCTATTCTTACTTTCTTGGACTGCATCATAAGCGTTCTTATCATGAATACTTTCAGATTGTAAACTAAGCAAACTGGAGACAGTCTGGAGATTGTTTTTTACTCGATGATGAATTTCCTTGAGCAGCAGTTCATTTTCCTTATTTTTGACTGATAAATCTGTGGAAATTTTCTGGTTGCGACGAAAATAATAAAATAAGGTACTCAAGAAAAGTAGCAATAAACCAATCAACCCTATTCCCAACCATTGAATACGATTGTTTTGTTCAATAATGGTTGATTGTTCCTCAATGGCTTGATCTTTCTTACCTGTTTCATATTTAATCAAGGCTTCAGATTCTAGATTGGCCACTTTATTTTGCATTAATGTATCAAATATATTGTGTGCTAATTGCTGTTTTAAAAACGCCTTTTTAAAATCCTTGAGATGAAAATAACAATCAGCTATCTCATTATTTAACTCTTGCATTTTAGGAGTTTGTCCTTTGCCAAGGCCAAGGTACCCTTCAATTGAAGCTTCTAAATGAGGGAGGGCTTCTAGGTAGTTTCCTTGAAGGAAATAAGCATGACCTATACCTCGACGATAGGTTTTGGCAGCAGGCCGCTCAGCTCCAATTTTGGCCTCAATGATCGCATAAGATTTTAAATTGTCTTCAAGAGATTTTTGATAGTCTTTTAATTCTGACCAAACATCTCCTCGATATCCATAAGCCCGTGCCAGATTAAACGCATCATCTATGTCGAAAGTTTTTATGGTTTCAATACACTGGTTTGCTGCATTAATGGCCTGCTTTAATTCACCGGATTCCTGATAGGCTAACAAGAGTGCCAGCCATGCCTCCGAGGCGGTGATATGGTCATCAGATTTATTCGCCATTTTCAAGGCTTCTAAACCATATTTAACAGCCAAGTCGGTTTGTTTTTGATAAAGACAGATGCTTGATAAGCGATGATACGTTTTACCCAAGCCTTTTTCATCGCCTAAATCTTCATATATTTCAATTGCATCAAATATTAATTTTTCCGATCGCTTCAAATCATTTTCATCTATGTATTCAATGGCTAATTCCGAACTAATGGCAGCTAAATTGGGCTGGTCATTGCTAAGCTTAAAAAAAGTAAGTGCCTTTTCTCCATGGTAATAAATAGAATCTGTTGTAAATAAAACATGGTAGGCATGCCACCGCATCAATAAAAGGTGAGATTCCCCCTTTAATTGATCATCATTTATCTCATAGGCTTGTACTATAGTTTGCAAGGCTCGCTCATGGAAATTATCAGGATTTTCCACATAATTATCATTTAACCAGATTAATGCAGAATCAATGGATTGACCCTCCACCGATTTCGAAATATGATTGTATTTTATCTCTGTCTGTGCAGAAAGCGAATCGATAGATATACTTAGCACCAAGCCTAAAATAAAGAAGAACACTATATTTTTAATTCTATAAGAGGTTGAAACCTCTTGAGCAATTATCGGCATTGGACAACTATTTATTTCTAATGTTTATGAGTTAAAATCAATTTACATTACTTCTAATACATTTGCAAGATAACTAATATTTTCTCCTAAATCCAGGAGAACTAAAAAATTATACCATACATTCTCATCCCACATGTGGAAAACTGATTTAATCTAGCAATAAGTAAACTAAACAATAGAAAATTCCAACTAACAAAATAATAAGAGATTATTCAATCCGAACTTAGAAATTCCAATTGTAACATTGTCAATTTACCATTGTGATTTCTGGTTTTTATAACCCTAGTTTTTTTAAAGAATATTCAATTCAGGATTAGGAATGACGCCTGTAGAGAGGAGGGATGGGTTATTATACGGAACTGAAGTTCCGAAAACATAACTGAACATAAAGTAAAGTACGGAACTGAAGTTCTGAAAACATTGCTCCAAGAGTTTCAAATGTTTTCGGAGTTTCAACTCCGTTGAGTGCCTGCATGGGATTAGGCCATGGAACTGAAGTTTTGAAAACATGGGTATTAGTTAAAGTACGGAACTGAAGTAATAAAGTACGGAATATAAAGTAAAGTACGGAACTGAAGTTCCGAAAACATAAAGCACGGAACTGAAGTTCCGAAAACATGCGTATCAATTGTCTATTTTATAGATATGCAACTCGCCAAACTTAGTTTTATACAATTTCAGAAAGTAATTACAATTATTATACCCCACCATTTTAGCAAGGTCTTTCATTTTTACTGCTTTAGTAGAGATTATTCTTCTTGCTTTTTCTAGTCTAAAATCATTAATATATTGGGTAGTCGTTATACCGTAAAATTTCTTT
>JBBKVK010000112.1:0-9364 GCA_037968395.1 Saprospiraceae bacterium
GTAGAGCTCACATCTTGTATGGCAGAATATACTTCTGTATATAAAATACTGTCTCCTAATATGAGGCTAATCTCTTGGCAATCATTCTTAAGTAGATCGATGCCTTTACATTCGCAAAGGTCATTATACTTATCATTTACTGTGGCAGGATCGTTGTCATCACATAATGTACCTGCTAAAGGGCAGATTACTGCGGTGAAAGCAGCTTTGCCAATACCTCTGCAAGTAGTCGTAGTATCTAAAGATGATATGAGGATGTATCGAGCATATACCCCACCGAAATCAGGCCCTACAAATCCACTATAATTACCGTCTCCAGTAGCTAATGGCCAATTGTAAGTGCCAAGGTTATTCCAATTGGTTCCGTCTTCTGAGTAATCGATGGCTACGATTTCAAATCCATTATCTGTCTCGCCCATCACATTATAGTTCCAGATTTGACTATTTAGCATTTGGTATCTTTTACCTAAATCATATTGTAACCAATGTCCATCACCTCTCAACGTATTAGGGCTTGGTTGGATGTTACACGAGAGCCAATTATTGTCTGGCCTGTTGTCTAACTGATCCGTAAGCCTGCATTTTTCATAGGGTATATAATTAGCAAGTGGACTGTCACAGTCTGGGCCACTACATGGTGTACCTACACAGTCACAATTAGTGTCATACTGATCATTGTTGGTAAAGGCATTGCCATCATCGCATGGTGTCCCTGCTGAGATACAAGCAATGTCACAGTCGTAATCATAAAAGTAGAATGCAGGTATACGTTTCCATACATCCCCAGAGTATGGAGTTTGCCAAAATGCTTGAAAATGGCTTGATCCACCACCTTGTTTTTGGTTTATTTCCATGTAATAGTATTTATCGGCTTCTAAGTAGATAAAAGACGTGGATTGCCAGATATATTTATCATGTTGTGTCATGCCTGTATATCCAGTCACCAACACTTGATGTGCTTGTTTATTTTCGGGCAGATCATCACTACTGATAAATAAGATGGTATTGTCATCTCCAGTAATGTTAAATTTATAATCACCTGATACAGGTACAGTAAGGTAGCCTTGGAGTAAGTTGCCATTATTTGATTGTGAGTTAGCATCACTTTTGCCCACTTGATGCAAGACCTCACTATATACTGGCATAGCAGGATAATTTGGGTCTTCGTATAGATCGTATAGATTGCTTCCCGGTATATTATCATATAAATACCTTTCTACCTTACTTCGGTCACCTATGCAAATATTACTGGTGACTTTCTTACCTACACAATTGCAATGTCCATCTTCTTGATCATTGTCAGTATTGGTATTTCCATCATCACAGGCTGTGCCTCTTTCTGGGCATAAAGTCGGCAGGCAAGCAATATTGTTTAAATAGGCTGCAGTAATAATATTCCAATCCGTATTAGGTAAAAACGAAGATTTCCACCACAAATAAGAAAAGTCGCTTCCAGTTGATTCTACATATTGAATCTCAAAATAATAAAAATTACCTGACTGTAAATAGATCAATTCTGAAGTCTGTTCTGGATACTTTGTATATTCTGTATAATTGGTATAATCGGGATGAGACGCAAGTAATACCGCGTTGTCTGGATTATCATCAGTACTTAGGTAGAATTGTGATTTGTCATTACCCGTTACATTAAACTGTACCGAATCACTTGTCGGTACACTGATAAAACCTCTGATTCTACCCCCAAAATAATTATCGTAATTTAATTGGGTTTGGGTTTTGTACAATGTGGCTGTTACATCTGGTCTCAAAGGGAAGTCTTCTTCAGCCGATAATTCACTAAACTCATCATCAAATAATAGTCTCCATGCTTCCCAAGTAATTTTGCCTGGTTCACCGACACATACTTGCCCCTGCAATTGGCTAGTTACTAGGATTAATAGTAAAATATATAGTTTGTTTTTCATCGTTTTAATATTAAATTTTATGAAAACATACCTATTGGCATATAATCTACAGGAACAGATGCCGGGCAAGTTGGAGAATAAAAATTACAGATATTAGGCAGAATATAATCAAGGTCATTTGCTGACACTCCAAACCAAAGGGCTATTTCTGCATAAAATTCATCGACCGAAGTTGTTGGTAGTATCCTACCTCTTGTAGATAGATTGAGATCATTACCAGTAAGTGCCAGTGATGGGTAATTACCATATATTTGACTTCCTGTGATAGCTCCTCCCATGATCATTTGGTTGCCACCCCATGCATGATCAGATCCATTGCCATTAGAGGTCAAAGTCCTAGCAAAATCAGAAATCGTAAATGTCACCACGTTGTCATGCATCCCAATTTCTTTCATGGCAGCATTAAACTCCGACAGAGCATTATTAAGCACAGGTAGCATAGCAGCTTGACTGCCCAACACATTGTCATGGTGATCCCAACCCCCATATGTCACAAAAAATACTTGTCGATTGGCCCCTAAGAATGATCTGACACTTATCAATTCTGCTATTTTCTTTAGATCATTGGATAAATTTGTTGCAGAAAAACTAGTATTCAGTGGCACAACATTTTCTAAGCCAACTTTTATTTTTTCTATGCTTTCTGTAGTCTGAGTAGTAAGATTGCCTATTGTATTTTGAAATATATTAGAATATTCTTGACTGACCAGACTGTCGATAGCATTATTTTTTACACTATTGATATACCCTGCATTACTGAGGTAATAAGGGAATCCCTTAAACCCTATATTTGATGCATCGGTGTTTCTACTGATGGAGTATTCATTATATTGATTGCCTGATTGAAACCTATTTTTACCAGCAAGAGAGATATTCATTGATATCTCAGGTATGGTGTTCATATCGTGTAGAATATCAGCCATGCGGCCGCCCACACCTACTGCAGATCTAGACTGTGGTACAGAGGTCTGCCATTGCATTATTTGATCTGAATGAGAATAAAGTCCAAGCGGTATTTTTTTGTTACCTGAATCGTATTCAGTTTTGTTGGCAATTGGCTCAATCAAAGTACCAATATTAGATAGAAAACTTAAATCTCCTATATCAAACATATCTCGTACTTGAGGCATACCTGCATGTACTGAAAACGTCCTACCGTTATCATTATAATTAAGGGGCAATAACTGCGCAGGGTTAGTAGCATCTTTATCTAGTGCTAAGGCATCTCTTGTGGTAGTATATACACTGTACTCACCTGACTCGGTTGGCACTAAGACATTGTATGTATCAGCTCCTCCTGCTAATAGTATGCAAACCATCGCTTTGTAATCGCTTGTATTGCTGATAATATGCGGTCTGGCTGCCAAAGTATTAATCATGCCAAGATTTAGCACTGAGTTTAGGTATGCCATAGATCCCATAGATGCACATCCTGCCTCTCCTATGAACCTTCTTCTAGATATATTTCGCTTGGATCCCATTTTTCGTTTTTTGTTTTGATAAATTGATTGACTTACCTATTAATTAAGTATTCAGGACTAGTCATTAATAAGTATATCCCAATCCTTACAATTGCTAATTTTTCTTCTGGAGTACTGTTGGGAAACTCCTTTAAGGCTGTAATGATGATATCTATAGAACTTTGTGAGACTCTGCCCTGCCCTACGATTAAGTTGAGTCTGTCTAATAAGATATGCAATTGATCATGATTGGTAAACATTACTTCCTCTGTTAAATCCAAGCTGCTGATCTCATCAGCATAACCGCTATTAGCTTCACCTCCAAATAGATCGTATTCATCAGCGGGATTATTTTCTATCACCCATCGATATAGCCCATTGATATATCCTGCTATGGATTGAGCATCTGTAATTTGAAACTCAGGAGCTACCTTGTCTACATCTTCTATCAAACCAATAGGTTGGTAATCTTGTTGAAAAAAGTTAAATACACTGGGAGATGCCAAAGGCTTTTGAGACACATATTGATACACATAATCCATGTCATTTCTAAAATTGCCACTTGATGTTGAAGCGTTAAATCCTTTATTGATCTGGACATACCGTACAAAGGGCTCTCTCAACATACCAAAGTTAGTATCAAAACCCGAATCACATGACCTTGCAATAGGATCTAATAGAATGGCTTTAATTACTGCCTTGAGGTCTCCTCTTACACCTTGTCCATTGTTTTTAAATACATCGACTACTCTTTTAACATACTCTTTTTCAGGATTAGAAGTCACTAACCTTTGGATCAATAGCTTGCAAACAAAAGGTGGTAAATTAGCATGATTAAATAAGTTATCAAGTGCATCGGTGATATCTGCATTTCCATCAATAGGAATTCTATCAGGTACTTGATACCCATTTAGTAAGTTTTTTACTCCTGGCTCGTGATAATTTTCCCACATGACCATGTTTTCAATATAGCTTGTGTCGTTATATGCTCCTCTTCCAAATTGAGTACGATCATACCATGTAAGACCAGTAAATATTTTAGAAAATTCAATTATATCTTCATTGTCATAGGTAGGTATTGGCAGACCTGCAGTGTCGTAAACCATCTCTCCAAATTCATTTAATACAGTGGTGCCAATAGTAAATAACTGCATCAATTCTCTAGCGTAGTTTTCGTCTGGAAACTGGTTTTTAGTTGTATCTGATTTAGGGTTGTTAAGGTACGTTAAATAGACTCCCATCACAGGGCTATAGGTTACTTCTTGCATCAAATCTCTATAATTACCAAATGAATTATCTAATAATATGTCGTAGTAATCAGACATAGCCAAGGCATTGTTGCCAAATGCAGATTTTTCGGAGACTACGATGATCTCACTCAAAGCAAAAGCAATTCTTTGGCGGAGATCATCAGATGATGTCATGAGATACTGCCACCAAGCATAATCCCACATTCTGCTATTGGTGTTGGCAGTTTGATTATTCAACGAGTCTCTGTACGTCTGTCTATACTCATATACTTTGTCAATTAATATAAATGGTCTGGTAATGTTAAATTGGCTATCAATCCAATCTTCCTGCCCTGTTTGTGAGACACTAATGATGTCATTGTAATTATAACCTAAAGTTGCTTGGCCTAAAAATCGAGATGATCCATTTTCATTAGGCAAGTATCCAGCAAAGTTTATGGTGTTTTCTGGATCGCCTGGAGCTTCATTGCTACTTGCCGTCACCAATACACCCTCACTGCCACCAAAGCCTATTACTATTGTATCTGCTTGACATCTAGCTTTAGTGCTTAATAAGACGCATAAAAGCAATGTAGTCCAAACGATGGTTTGTGTTGTCTTTTTCATGCTATATATTAATCGTTTGATCTTAGAGAAGTAACCTGTTCTTTTAGTTCTTTATTTTGTTTTTCAAGTTCGATGACGTGTTGCCAAAGCCATTCTATTTGTTGCAGAAGTTTGGCATCCATGGATTTGAGTTCATACCCATCTTTCACCAAGCTTTCTGCTGATGGCATATCTACAAGATGATGATTTTTCTGGATACTTTCTGCTACTTGAGTAAGTAGAGGTGTTTTATCAAATGCATCATCAGACCATTCTGCAGTAGTTTTCAAAGCTACTTTTACTCTTTCGGTTAGAATCCCGTTTTGTACATATAGGTTGTAGTTGCCCGGCGTAGATATTTGACTAGTATCACCAATTACCACTTTCCCAGATGTTTTAAGTAGCATTATATCTTGTGCTATTGTAATGTTAAAAGCACATATTACAAGGATTAGACTAATTAAGGTTTTCATGTGTTTTGTTTTTATTTTAATATTATAGTTATTACGATTTAGATATTAATTTACCCTCCATAAATACATACCTTTTTATTATTTAATGTATAAAATATGTAATATGCACCAATATACGTATTATATATTTATCATATATTATATAGTTATAATTTTTATTAGAATATCTTTTGATAGAATTTTAGTTAAGTTTGTACTACCCTAATCATCGTTTGTGAGATAATCTGGTTGTCTAAATGGTGAAAGTATAATCCACGGAAAATCTAATAAAAATTTATTTCATGACGTATTTTTCAACCCACGACAATTTATCACAAACCATCATACCATCATACAATTCTACCTAGACACATAAAATATTATATATTCATAATATTGGTGACCAATATTTTATTACTTTAGCTCCTAATATGAAAAGGAAAAGGTTTTACAACAACAGGCTAATCTCTGTCCCCCTCGTTTGGTTGCTTTTTACTACAATGTTATTTGCTCAAAATCTGGCTTTTAATGGAGGTGCCGCTTGGAATACCAGCAGTGGAGGAATTATATCTTCGATGGACGGAATACACAGCCTATATGGAAACATTGCAGGCTTAGTCGATAGTGAAAAAAAATGGGGAATTGATTTAGGAGCAGAAAGAAGATTCAATTTAGATGAATTAACTACATTATCAATAGGAGGATATTATAAACTAGATAACGCTGCTTTTACGATGAGTATGGTCAGGTTTGGTTATGAAGATTATTCAGAACAAAAAGTCAATTTGGGATACGCCAGAAAATTATTTAGTGGCTTTAGTATGGGTGGCAATTTTACATACATACAATATCGATTAAATGAGTTTGGTAATAAAAATTTGTTTTCATTTGATATTGGTCTAAAAGCGGAAGTATCTAAAACATTGGCTATCTCAACATTTGTTAATAACCCTGCTTCTCTTAAGTTTAATGACAATATAGACATTCCAGTAAGGCTTGCTACAGGGATAAATTACCACCCAACTCCAAAAGTACAATGGATGGCAGAAATAGAAAAGATCATAGAAAGCGATATTACCATTAAATCAGCTATTGTATACTACCCAATAGAAAGTGTCTCGTTGCGAATAGGTGCAGATCTTACTAGAAATTATGTAGGATTCGGATTTGGGTACAATCTCCAAGGGTTTTCTATTCTAGGTGCTTATACCTTAAATCAAATATTGGGCAATAATCCAGCAATATCACTAAGCTATGAGCATACTAAATGATCTAAGGTACAGTTTTTGATGTTGAAGTAATTCATATTATAAAATCTTTTAATATATTTGTAGATTATTGTGGATAAATGGCAAATTTTAACGATACTTTATCAAATTTAAATTATTTTTTAATATAATTTTACCACTTTAGATCGTTATCAATCGTCTATATAATATAACAAAGCATACAGATTATGACTTTAATAGAAAAGAAAAACAAGAAAAAAGGAATGAGGAGATCAATCATCCTCCATTTATTACTCCTTTTGATCTTCTTCTTTTTCTCATTTAGCAGTGAGCCAAAAGAAAGAGATCCAGACAAACCTCCATATCCAGTTGTGGTAGATTTTACTTTTGAGGAAAGTTCTCTCAGTACATATGCTCATGCAGATGTAGGAGAATCTAGACCTAAAAACGAAGAAGTTGAAAAAGTAGAGACTGCTCAACCTAAAGAAGTAGAAATTGAGAAGCCAGTGATTGAGATTCCTCAGCCAACTCCTGTAGTTACTACTCCTGCACCGACAGATCCTGTTGTATCTAAGACTACTGTAGACGATAGTCCAGTGCAAGCTCAAGAAACAGATATGGTAATAGATGAACCTGTTAAGGAGAAAGTACCAGAAAAGCCTAAAGAAACAACAAAGCCTACTAAGACAACTGGATCAGTTAAAGTGATCAAGCCAGGTACAAATGGTACTGGTACTGACGAAAAGCTACCAAGTAAAACGGATGGCGCAGGCAAAGGTAAAGGCGACACAGGTACTGGATCAGGCAGTGATAAAGGGGATGATAATACAAGTGGCAAAGGTACAGGGGCAGACGGAACTGGTGAGTACGATGGATCTGGAAATGGTGTCTTTGGTAGAAAAGTTATATTTAGAAACTTTAGTAAAATACCAATGACAAAGAAAGGTATTATCTCAGTGAAAACCTGTATTAATAGAGCAGGTAGAGTGACCTTTATAGAACTTATTGAAAGTGAAACTACGATTACAGAAAGATCAGTACTTAAGCAAGCAATGTCTGCCGCAGAAGGTTATAAATTTGAACCAGATCTTAAAGCACCAAAAGAGCAATGTGGTAAACTTATTATTAGACTTGATGGCGACGCAATCCCAGGAATTAGAGGTAATTAATTGACCTCATAAGTATAAAAATACATTTTTTTGAAAAATCTATAAAATTCCGATTTTCTCATGGATATTAGTGAAATATTAAATCATCTAGGAGAAGATCGGAATTCTTATTTTAAGGCAGTCTCCCCTCCTATTATTCAAAGTAGTAATTTTGTTTTTGACTCCATAGATGATCTAAGAACCAAGATTCAAGACGAATTATCACATCATATCTATACAAGGGGTAATAACCCTACTGTAGAGATTCTAAGAAAAAAAGTTGCAGCCCTAGAAAAATCAGAAGATTGCCTAGTCGTAGGAAGCGGCGCAGCAGCAGTGGCGGCAGCGATAATTAGTCAAATAAAAGCAGGTGACCATATCATATGCGTTAGTAAACCCTACAGTTGGACAAACAAGTTGATTTCATCGTTTTTACCGAGATTCGATATAGAATATACCTTCGTAAATGGCGAGGACATTGAAGAAATAATGAAAGCAACAAAGGAGAACACTACCCTTCTTATGTTAGAAAGCCCTAACAGCCTCACTTTCGAAATTCAAGATTTAAAAGCATGTGCTGATTTTGCCAAAAGTAGAAATATAATTACCGTAATTGATAATTCTCATTGTAGCCCTTATTTTCAGAATCCTATTGATTTTGGCATTGATATTGTGATCCATTCAGCTACAAAATATATATGTGGACATAGCGATGTGGTGATGGGTGTCATATGTAGTTCGAAAAAAATAATCCAACAGATTTTTAGTAGCGAATTGATGACGTTAGGTATGACAGTGTCACCAAATGATGCATTTTTAGCCATCAGAGGACTCCGTACCTTCCAACTAAGAATGGAAAGGGTCGAAGCCTCAGGAAAAGTAATCTTTGACTATTTGAAAGCCCATAATAAAGTTAGAAAAATATACTACCCTTTAGATCCTGACAGCACACAATACGAACTTGCTAAGAAGCAAATGAGAGGCTGTGGAGGGCTAATTTCTATAGAGCTTGATACAGATTCTAAATCAAAAGTAAATGAATTTGTCGATGCGCTTGACAAATTTTTGTATGCAGTCTCCTGGGGTGGACATGAATCATTAAAAATGCCTACATTGGCTTTTCATGATATACCAGGCATACCTGATTCACCAATTCCTTTCCAGACGATAAGGCTATATGTAGGACTTGAAGATCCAACGTATTTAATAAAAAACATTGAAGAGGCCTTCACTAAAATATAGATTGTAAGTAGCGTTTGAATTAGTACATTTTTTGTTAAAAAATAAAATTCAAAATAAAAGTCATGTATTAATT
>JBBKVK010000113.1:0-5544 GCA_037968395.1 Saprospiraceae bacterium
GTCCTGCTATAATATCAAGCCCATTGTTTCTGAAAGAATTATTATTACTAGTATTTTCAATAGTTGAAATAAACAGATCAGACCCACTTACAGAGTTTATTGATGTAAATATTCTTGAATCACCTGCAACTTCTAGTGTTTTGAGTGGTGTTGGGACACCAATACCCAACCTACCAAAAGTAGTAAGTTTCATTTTGTTAATGTTATTATGCTTCCATTCCAAATTACTATCTGAATTTCTTCGTCGTATAGTCCACCCAATGCTAGGGTTATTTGTATTGCCCGTTAATTGTAAGACCGCATCATGATTGTGTGATTCAATGCTTAAATTAGAAATGCCTGCATTATCTACAATATGTAAATCTGCAAAGGGAGTTGTTGAACCTTCGACAGGTCCAATACGCATTGGTTTAGCAAAATAATTATGATCTGTTCCAAAACCATAGCTAAAATAGTTGCCGTTACTCCATAGCGCTTCTTCTCCATTTATACGGAGTGCAACACCTGAAGTTATCCCCTGATTAAGATTCAGATTTCCTGTGATTTCTTGTCTTCCGTTAATTCTGATTAGATCTGTATCAAACTCCCCATAAATAAGTGGAGAAGTAGAAGACGAATTTTCGATAAATAGCCGATTGCTTTGATTGATATTATATCCTGATTGGTATCCTATTAATACATTATTTGCATAGCTTATCCCTGGTCCCGAGCTGGACCCAGCTTGATAACCTAATGCAGTATTATTTGACCCTGTTACATTGTAGGTCATACTAAAGCTTCCGATCGCTGTATTTCTGTAAGAGCTATCTAATTTACCAGTATTTTCTCCTAAGAATACAGAACCATCATTATTAAGCACTTGTATGGTTTTTCCATCTAAATTGAGAAACGGCTCATAATTCGAATTTCCATCGAAACGAGCAAAATCCAAACTACTTTCAGAGTTCCAAAAAATGGAAGGTTTTGGGTTGCTGGGCTTACCACTGAATAAACGAAGAAAATAAGATGCGTCTGAATTACTTAGATGCAATTCGGCCCCATCATCAATTGCGAACGTTCTTATATCTAATTCGGATTGAGGTCGATCAGTACCGAGTCCTAGTTTGCCATTAGGGTACAGAGTAAACTTTCTATTGTAGGTAGAAAAATCGGGTAAAGTGGTTACTAAATGAAATGTATCTGATTCATTAAATGCTATAAAAGGATTGGCATCTTGTGTTCTACCTCCAAAAAACCTTAGGAAATTTGTCATTGAAGGTGTGGATATTTGCATATCACCTCCGTCTATGACGTCATTAGTTCCTCTGATATCTAATTTATAAGTAGGGTTAGTTGTATTGATTCCTACATTTTGGGCGTAAGTCAAAGTAGATAGACTTATGATGAGTAAAATGATGAGGTGAACTTTTAATACCATGATTAAGGTGATTTGATGAAAGTATATTTTCATCAAGATAACTGGAGAATATCAATGATACAAGATTGAAATAGTATACTGCCTTAGCTGATGAGTATACTTTACCTAGTAATTAGTTACAAAAGTGACCAGTTAGAACTAACTCTAATAGTTTAGCATAAAACGAAAATGTCTTTTAAGGCTGGACCATTATTGTGAAATAACAATATGTCAATTATTTATCGAGATGTGTATTGGAGGCAATCAATTGTACGTATTCGACTAAGTCCATTACTAAGCCACTTAAAAGTATTATCTTACAATAAGATACTACTTCAAAGAATACCGTAATCCTAAATAGAACTCTCTTCCTTTAGTTGGTCCCCAATTGAATGATGGGTCGAAATATTCTCCAAAAGGCTCGTCTGAACCTAGGATTGGAAAGTGTTGTCTGAAATCAAATATATTCTCAACTCCACCATAAATTTGGAAATTGGGCCAACGCTTAGTCAGTTGGAAATCTAATTGACTAAATGGGTCTGAAGTATCCGATCGTTGGTATTCTAGAGGATAATCAGCGGAAGAAGGAAGCGTTTTACTGCCAATCCACCTGTAGGTTAAATCAAACTGCCATTGGTCGTTTTGTGTACTATAAGATGTGTTTGCACTCCATTTATGACTAGGAATAAAGGGTAGTGCTTGTTTGATTCCCTCATTTTTACGATAAACATCCAAGTAATTATACGCCACTTTTACATCAAACTGCTCTGAGAATGTCCATTTGTTTTCCAACTGATAACTATTCGAGATACTTTTGCCAAAATAATTTGTAACAATGGCCGTGTTTGTTTCGGAATTGTAATCTGGGAAAATTTGATTTTGGAAATAAGTATGGTAAGCATCACCAGAAAAAGTAATGTTGATATCATTCCAATAGAATGTTTTCACAAAGTTTATTCCCATGTTTATAGCTTCTTCTGGAGCAAGAGAAGGGTCAATAATGAGGGTTCTATTACTAGAAAGCAGATTTGGGTTTTCTGCAAATACATGGGTTCGTCTATAGCCTTTACCAATATTAAATCTTATGTCTGTGGTTGCATCTAAATTGGCTCTGACCAAAATACGAGGAGCAAGTTTCCATCCAAAACTCCCTTGATGGTCTGCTCTTATGCCTGTAATTATTGTAAATTTTGAAAGTGTCATTTTATTTTCAGCAAATACTCCTGGGATGTTATAATCAGTCCGATAAGTACCATCATAGTCCAAGTCCAATAGTGGAGTGAGAAAGTTAATATCTTCTTTCAATTTATTGTGGCGGTGACTAATTCCTATTTTTAAGTTGTAATTATCTGCACCGTAATAGTAATCTAAGTATAAATTAGAAGTTAGGTTGAACTGGGTACCAATATATTTTTTAACCCCAAAATAGCTTACTTGTTTCTGAGCAAAAGCACTATTGAGAAAAACGATTGAAGCCTTTTCGCTAACTAAATAATTAGTCTTCACATACAGCTCACCGTGATTTATGTTTACGTTCTGCCCATATATACTAGAGCTTCCAAGATCGTTCTTTTTAGTGAAACTAGTTAGGCCTCCTGTTCTATTCTCATTGAGATACCTACTTCCAAGGCTGAACCTCCATTTTGGTTTTTCTGGATTGTCATAAGACCATCGATTATACAACGAGACTCTATTAGTCTTAACGATATCTCGAAATCCATCTTTATCGCCGTCAATATCACCAGCTGGTAAGGTTAAGTGTGCTGTTGTGAAATTACTCCAACCTTTGCTCTTTTGCATATAGTTGGCATTATATTGTGATTCGCCAAAAGAATTTGCAAACACGTTTAAGAATAGTTTAGGGGTATTTTCTGCTTTATGAAATTCTATATTGATTTGACCACTTATACTCTCAAAACCTTGTAAAACCGAGTTGGCTCCCTTAGTGACATAGATTTTTTCAATCATGGTTCCTGCATATCCACCTGGCCCATAAGGGTAAGAGAGACCCTGTATTAATGGCATTCCATCTATCAACACCTGATTGTAAACTCCAGAAAGGCCTAAAATCCTAAGTTCTTTTGAATCAGTCACTACATTAGTAACATTAGATTCTACATTAGAATTAGTAGAAAAACAGCCTGCCAAACTACAACATGCAGCTCTTTGAATCTCTCTAACACCTAAGACCTCAACTTTAGCCGCATCATTTAAAAATCGAGTTGCTTGACCCTTTGACGTTACTACAATATCGGTCAACGTAGCATCTTCCATCAATTGAATCTCCCAATGACTCAGACTTTTTACATTAATTCTTTCTGAAAGAAAACCTACATATGAAATTAAAAGAATACTATCTTTATTTGATTTCGAAAGTTTAAAGGAACCGTCCTCATTTGTATAAGTACCTTTAGCAGAGTTTTCCCATATAATGTTCGCCTGTAATAGTGGCTTGCCCATAATATCTGTAACAACACCCGTTATTGATTGAGAAAATGCTACTGAAAATTGGAAGCAAAAAATGACAACAAAAACGAGTTTAGACATTAAAAGTATATTTAGATAGTACAAAGGTAATAAAAGTGATGGAACCAGTATCCAATCATTTGTATCGAAAACAAACTACCTAGGTATAAAAATGGCAATGCCTAAATTACACCTTAATCCTCAGTTAAAAGTGATTTTTTAATAGCTGCTACTTCTAAGGATAACTCTTCCAATCTACTTATTGTCTTATTTTGCTCTTCAATCTTATGTTCTAATGCAATGATTTGTTCTTGTTGCTCTTGTATACCTTTGATAAGTACAGGAATTAGATCTGAATAAAAGACACCTAGTCTGTCAGCAGGAATAGATTTTTTTATTCCAGTTTCTTCATCTACAACCCAATCTTTGTCAACAACTACTTCTTTAATTACCTCCTGTAATTCCTGAGCGATTAAGCCTAATTTTCCCCCATCTTCTGGATTGTCCTTCCAATTAAAAGTAACTGGTTTAAGCTTCATAATTTCATTCATACCATAAGGAATCTCTGCGATGTTTGTTTTGTCTCGTTTGTCCGAAGTGTTGATTGTGCCATTTGTGGCATATACGGTGTTCCATCTTTTTTCAGAATTACCCAAACTTCTCGCACTATTAGAAGCAGGACGCAATGTTGCATCAAAGTCCAAAAGGTATGATCCTCCATCTGTGATTTCCTCTAAAGAACCTAAACGGGTTGTGCCTATTACTTGTAAATTGGCCCCTGGGGTATTTGTACCAATTCCCACATTACCATTTTTTTGGACAAGCATTGCATTGGCTCTAGTACTCGATGTACCTATTCCAATTTCGAATATAGGATCTGAGTCAACCCAACTAGTTGCATTTCCTCCTCCTACATTATATCTTCCAACTGCCGTTGAGCTGTAAGACTGTGCTTGCACATAATTTCCAATAGCAATGCTATAAATTGCTTGAGCCTCTGCAAAATATCCAGCCGCGAAGGTATAATTTTGTTCAGCATCGGTTGAGTAACCCAAGGCTGTGCTTCCAGTGCCATAAGCATCTGTGTTAAATCCCATTGCTGTAGAATATTGACCATCTGCATTTGAAAAATATCCAGATGCAAATGCATAGCTGTTTGTAGCTTCAGTATCTCTACCCGTAGCAGTTGCCCCATACCCTTGTGCCCTTGTATTATAACCTGAAGCAAAGGAATATAACCCAATGCTGTCTCTGTTCCAGTAAGTACTTGCAGCCCCACTTGCAATTGTACCTACTCTGAATGCATGTAAATCTGGAAGAAACATTAATTTGTCTCCACTACCTAGCGTATCTGTTCCAAATAATACTCTATTGTTATTCCCAACATGAAGTTCAGTTTTTGGACTTATACCTACGTTTAGACCTAATTGGCCATCACCAGTTAAAGTAAGTAAATCTCCCCCTGTTCCATTCCAAAAGTTCAGTCTATCGTTTCTATTGTTAGAAGCAATATATGTAGCTATTGACCAGTAATTGTTTCCATTAATACCATTAAAATTAATACGAGCATAATCATTATCATCTTCATGCAAAAGAATATGCGGAACTGTTAATGAACTATTAGAATTTATTTCAAGTTTGGCCTGTGGTGTCGCTGTACCGATTCCCACATTCTGAGACTT
>JBBKVK010000114.1:0-13921 GCA_037968395.1 Saprospiraceae bacterium
AATTTGATAATGATAGATAGGCTAAGGAACGTCCAAGGCTATGTGACTGCTGCCTGATAAGGCAGATGGCATCATAGCCAATGTTAAATCCAGTTATAACTCTTTGATAAACTCATTTCTAAAGTTCATTAATTTTCTAATATTTCATATTTAATTAGACTATTTTTTTTCTAAGCTGTTCAAACTCTTCTTCTGATATTAGCCCTTGATTTTTTAAGTCATTTAATTTTAGAATTTCATCAGCAATTGAGGTGGTTTTATATTTGTTAATTTCGCTCATATTGTCTAGAACAGCCTTCTGGTCTTCTTTAATTTTTGACATATTACTTGTTATTTTGTTATCTTTAGCAGTTGCCCATACTAGGGCTACAACCCAACCGACCAACGTCCACCCAAGTAGTAAATTCAATAGAAATATTGATGTGGAATTCTCTTTATCTTTTCCTACAATTGAAGGTAAAAAATAAATTGTTAATAAAATTATCAGTAAAATGAAACCTCCCATATATTTAAGTTTAGTGTAATGTGTTATTTTTTATTAGATTTAACTCGGTTGTCTCCGCTATAAAACTATCTGAACTTTCGCATTTTGGACAGTACTTGTATCAGATTGACCATGCTTAGTAGAAGAAAATCTCATCGGTGCCAAGGAGCTTAATTTGTTTATCATGACGAATATAATGGATTTGGTAGATTTAATACCCATTTTGCAATTTCTTTTGAAAAAATAAATTCTCACATTAACCAGATAAAAAAGACTGATTAATGGCCTGAAGCACAACTCAAAAAAGCAAAATTTATTCATTAATAAATTGCAATTTAGTGCCTCATGGGCAAATAATTTCGACTATTATACTTCTTTTGGCAAATATTTTCCGCTTAGGTGAAATTTGATGATTGATAGTCTAACGTATCGGTGATATGGAGCGGACGCAGAGATAACAAGTCTGATCATTATGCACATTGTTACCTGCTGATGCTCCTAAAGTATATAATCACTAAATTCTGTAAACTTTGATATTTGACCTTCATATTTGTTCTGAGTACTCCCTCCCTTTACTATCTTCTCTTCTTGAACTATAGAACTCATTCGAATGTAAATTGAAAATCCAATATCAGGTTTTTCCATAAAGTCTTTTTTATTCTCATTGCTCAGAATAAAGTTATTTTCATAAAGCTTGTAATCATTATTTTTTATTGAACTGAAATATTTTGAAATGGATTTTCCACCACTTTGAGTGTTGGTAATAAACTTTTCCAAAAAGTCGATCGTATAATCTAATTCACCAATTAACTGATTTATATAGAAGCCCATGAATATTGGTTCTTTAATTCCATCATAATATCTTATTCTAAAAGCATTTTGCAGTATATCTAGGAAAACAGCATCAAATTCTTCAGTAATATCATTATTAACTTTAACGAGAAGCTTTTTAAGTGATTCAAATCTGTCCAAATGGAAATGATATTTTTCTTTTTGTTCGAGGTTAAATACAATAATAGCTTTCAGATATTTTTCTAATGCAGTACTTGCCAGTGTTAATCCTTGAATTATTAAATGGTTATTTAGTAAAAGGCGAGCCGCAAGATAGTCCAGATAACCTAAGTCTACTAGAGTGTATCCTGTATTCAGCTTTTCTGCCCAATTTATCGAATTCTTCATAATTATTGCACTTAACGTTTCTGCTGCAAGCTGCTTTCCGAGGAACGAGGAATGATCGTCTTCGCAGCTTGTTATCTATAGGGCCTCATTAGTTTTGTTGATTGAATTTATTATCACTTTTATCATTAAGTCCTTTTCATCTGGTTTACTTAAAGCTATCATCAAAGTTAATGTTGCTAATGCATTATTACCGATTCTTTTCTTGCCACTCTTCGAATATAAGTACTCATTCTTATTAAGGTACCAGATAAAAAGCCAGGCAGCTATTCGTTTGTTTCCATCTGTAAAAGAATGATTCTTAACTACGAAATAAAGTAGGTTGGCCGCCTTTTCCTCAATACTATTGTAAAGTTCTTCTCCATCGAAGGTCTGGTCAATTGATGAGATTGAACTTCTAAATGAATCGTCTTTTTCATTTCCGAAGAGTTTTCCTCCTCCAAATTTGCTCCTTAGTTGTTCAATCGCCATGTTGGCATCTTCATACTGAATTTGATAGGAAGTATTTGGATTTGTATTTTCAATCTTCAAATTTTGATGATCATATCCATCTAGAATATCTAGTCCGAAAGCATAATCTGTTAAAACTTCAATTACTTCTTTAATTTGAGGTTTTTGAACTTCTTGATTTTCAGTTATTCCTTGAAGTAGTTTAAATGAATTTTGAAGCTGTTGAAGTCTTTTATTATTGACTGAATATCCTTGAATTAAGTATTCTTTGAGTCGTTTGTTTGCCCATTGCCTAAAGTGAGTTCCTTGAATAGATTTTACACGATATCCAACTGAAATAATTACATCTAGGTTGTAAAATTTGGTTTGTTTTGTTTGTGTTTTCCCAGCAATTGCACCATGGTGAGTGGTATGTGCAAAATCTGCACTAACCACTTCCTCCTCTAATTCGCCTTCCTTAAATATATTTCGTATATGTCTTCCAACCACTGTTCTATCTCTTCCAAATAAATCACTTAGCTGGTATTGATTGAGCCATACAGATTCCTTTTCAAAAGTGACTTCGACAGTTGTTTCTCCATTTTTAGATTTGTATATCTCGATTTGCTCTTTCATTTATTTAATTGCTGTTTCTTATGCCTTATAGATAAATCGGTTGTCTCCGCTATAAAATTATCTGAACTTTCGCATTTTGGACAGTACTCGTATCAGATTGACCAAGCTTAGTATTAGAATATTTCATAGGTGCCAATGAGCTTAAATTGTTTATCGTAACGAATATAGTGGATTTGGTAGATTTAATACCCATAGTCCTCCATTTACAGTTGGACATTGAAATTCACTTCTGCCTTCATTGCATTGAATATTCTAATGATGGTTTCAACTGTTACGTTTTTCGTGTTATTCTCTAATCTTGAAATCTGAGCTTTTTTTACTCCTACTAATTCACCTAATTGCTCTTGTGTTAATTGTCGCTCCTTTCTTACCTTTTTAATCATGTCTCCAATTAGTTCAGTTTTGAGTTCAAATTCATATTCATCACGTTCAGGAGTTCCTTTCAGCCCGATTAATAAATCTTCCGCTTCAGATAATTTGTATGATTTCATTATGATTTATTTTTGAAGTATTCAGTTCTAATGCTTTCAGCTTTGTTAATTTCTTTTTTTGCTATTTTATCAGTTTTCTTTTTAAATCCGTGAGTCGCAAAAACTAGTGTTTCGGTTTCACGTGTTTTATCCCAAAAAGCTAACAATCTATATTGAATGCCATTGTATCTGGTTCTAAATTCCCAAATCTCACTATTCAGCTTTTTGAACAGTTTTGGGTCAAGCGATTGTTTGGCTCGATTTAGATTTTGAAATATCTTTTTACGAACTTTAAAATCTTGATCTTTAATGAAATCAAATGCTTCTGGTAATAATTCTACATCAAAATTCAATTTCATCGTTGTTTACACTTATAAATACAATCAAATATAAACAAATGTTTCATTAAATGTAAACAAAGTCAGTTGTTTTTTTCTAAATTCTTATTTTTCATGGATTATGGGTAACTCGGTTGTCACCGCAATAAAACTATCTGAACTTTCGCATTTTGGACAGTACTTTTATCAGATTGGTCATGCTTAGTATAAGAATATTTCATTGGTGCCTTTGAGCTTAAATTGTTTATCGTGACGAATATAATTGATTTAGTGGATTTAATACCCATTTTGCCAATTTCTTAAGAAAAAATAAAATCTCACATTAACCCTATAAAAAAGACTGATTAATGGACTGAAGCACAACTAAAAAAGCAAATTTATTCTATACTAAATTGCATTTGAGGGCCTCTAGGGTAAATAATTTGGACTAATAAACCGCTTTTGGCAAATATTTTCCAATGAGGTGAAATTTTATGATGATAGATAGTCTAACGTTTAAGTGTATGTGGCGGACGACCTATTGGGAGTCTGACATCATACACAATGTTATAGCTTGTTGTGTCCCCTGGATGTTTACTGGGTACGGTATCAATATAGGGAGTTTGGGCTAATAATAAGTAAACCTACTTGATGGCTTCGGGTAGATTAGATAAATTCTTGTTTATTTGTTTGTTCATAAAAGGAAAATTCTTAATTTTGTTTAGGAGACCTAAAATCACGCAGAATATTAAAAATCAATATTTATGACAATTAGAATCGTTTTATTAAATCTTTGTTTAATTGTTGGTTTTACATTGGTAAGTTATAGTCAGAATGTCCCCCAATCTTTAAATTATTCATCTGTGGTAAGGGATAGTAATGGTAAGGCACTGGCAAATAGAGATGTGTCCTTTCGTTTAAGTATTTTAAGTGGAAGTGCTACAGGGTCAATCGAATATCAGGAGACCCACATTGATAAAACTGACCAATGGGGTGTGTCAAACCTTTCAATTGGGTCAGGAGCTGTCGTTCAAGGAATTTTTTCATCCATTAATTGGGGAAGCACCACTTTTTATCTTCAAATAGAATTAGATGATAATGCTGGAAGTAACTATCAAATGATGGGCACTATCCAGTTTCTATCAGTGCCTTATGCACTTTATGCTGAAACTTCAGGTTCATCAAGAACACTTGATTATCCAGATGGGATTAACAATTTGATTCCTATAACTACAAATTCTTATACCGTTCCTGCTGGTAAAAATTTTTATATTACTGAATCTAAAGGACCAGATATAACAATTGATGACTTTACCATGAATAGAGTTAGTAATTTTGTGAATCCATTAATAGTTGGGCCTAATCAAATGGTGACTAATTTCGCTATGCACGGTTTTCTTGTAGATGCAAGTGTTACACCTGTTACTATGGAAATTTCAAGTGAATACTTAGTTCCACCTGGAATGCAATTATTTATTACTAATATCTCAGGCAGTAGTAATATTGTAGAGTTACAAGTCGACGGTATAATACTTACTTCAGATCCTGTTAATAATAGGGTCATGAATCCTTATGTAATTAATGCTGGTTCAATATTAAGCGCTCCAATGAACCCAGTAACCTTAAATGGCTATTTAAAATAATTTTTTGCATATTTAGAATTTTATCAGATGTAGAAATGGAAATAAACTATAACAATATAGTATATTATGCTAAATCCCTTTTGAAAACAGTTTTAAGTACTTTTACGACAGAATTAAATAATATGAAATCATCAATCATAGTCATACTCATATTAACCGCTAGTCTGTGCTATTCTCAGCAAATATCTCATATTTCTATAAACTCTATCGGTGAAAATCTTCAAAAATCTTCAAATGGGATTGGTGTATCAATAGGAGAGATAATTTTAGAATCACAAGTCAACAGTGCAGTAAGTTTAGGGGCTGGCAATTTTACTGCTGTTGAAATAGGAGCACCATGTAATGGAACATTACCTCCTGACTGTCAGGCTGCTAAAGTAGTCTCTATTTTTAGTGATGCTTATGACAATGTACCAATTGAGACTTGGCTAGGAGCTGGATCCATTGCTACATACAGTGACTTAGAACTAAACGGAAATGAAGTTAAATTTTATGAAAATGTAACGATAATTAATATTGAAACTATCGCTCCTGATTTAATAAATGCATCTGGAATGAAATACCTACATATAGATTTTTGGACTGAGGATATTACAACTTTCAAAATAAATATTTTAGACTTTGCAATAGATGAGATAGAAGGAGAAGGAGATGTTGAAATGGAATATATGTGTAATAATATTCCTATTTGTCAATGGAATTCTTTCTTAGTGCCTGTTTCAACTTTTGTCAATTTGAGCCCAAATAGTAAAATAGGTAAGTTGATAATAACAGGAATGCCGACAGAGGGTTCAATATATTTTGACAACATATATTTTTGCGAAGAATAATTAATTAGTATTAATTATTTTCAGTTTATTATTGAACAAATTCTTTTGATAAATTATTCGCAATAAATATTAATTGCAGTATGTAAAGTTTTTGTATTCGAGATAAAGACAAATACTTGAATCAATTACCGAAAGTCGTAATGATAGTTATGAATATTAAGAGAAATTGTTATTGTAAGAATTGATGACATAACTGATTATAGTTGAACTTTTGGAATGAGCTACAACTCGGTTCTCTCCGCAATAAAACTATCTGAACTTTCGCATTTTGGACAGTACCTTTATCAGATACACCATGCTTAGTAGTAGAAAATTTCATAGGAGCCAATGAGCTTAATTTGTTTATCGTGACGAATATAATGGATTTGGTAGATTTAATCCCATTTTATAATTTCTTTTGAAAAAATAAATTCTCACATTAATCCTATAAAAAAAGACTGATTAATGGTCTGAAGCACAACTCAAAAAAGCAAATATATTCTATAATAAATTGCAATTGAGGGCCTCTTGGGCAAATAATTTTGGACTATTATACTGCTTTTGGCAAATATTTTCCACTTAGGTGAAATTTGATGATGATAGGCTAACGGTTCATGATATCGATCGTCTCTCTGAGGAACGAAGATATATGATCTGATATCTACTGTTATGAGCTTGGACTTTATTTCCCAATAATTATTCTTTCCACAATTTTTTGATTTGTGCTTAAATCTCTGATTTCAAGAAGATAGATTCCAGATTGTATAGATTTGACGTCTAGATAACTAGAGTTAGTTTCAGCCATAATTTTTTTACCCGTTATATCATATAAATTGACTTCAAAATTCAATTGACCATCAACTTTAATATTTACAATTTCCGAAACAGGATTTGGAAAGATATTGATCTTTGTGTCCGCCAGTTCAAATGAAGACAAAATCAAGTCCATTCCATCGCAATCTTCATCAACCCCGTTATTGGGGATTTCTGTAGCATTTGGATTAACATCTTCATTGTTATCATCGCAATCTTCAAAAAATAGAAATCCATCTCCATCCTCATCTAAGAACTCGACAAAGGTGTTTTTTACTGTATTCGTAATAATTGGTTTATTAAAATCAAAATAAATTTCTGCCTTATTAAGCAAAGAATCTAATTCCATGATGTTTTCATTTGCCATGATATCAAATCTAATAAATCCATGACTTTCTCTTTCATTAGTAGTACTATCGACCAAGTAGATATCAGAAAAAAAGTATCTCACAATACCTTGCTCATTGATTTCAGCTATATGTTCGTGACTCGCTGCTATGTGTTCAAAAGTAGACCAATCTAGCATGTCAGATAGTGTATCTTGGACTAAGACATTGTATGCGGTGTCATTCCCTGTATTTTGAAATCTGATAGTATAGCTTAATTTCTCGTCAAATTGGGTATAATTAGAATTTGATTCTTCTTGTCTAGAAGGAGATACCTGTTTGTCATTAGGATCCACTGCACATATCAATATCTGCTGAATAGTATCTTGACTAACAAGGGTGTATTCATTGTCATCCATTTCGAAAGAACATACGACATACACTAAGGTATCACCGGCAAAGAGTTCATTAGGTTTCTTAACTCCTACATCAATCAGTACATTCTCTCCAGACATTAATGAATCTGACATGAAAACGTATTTCATAGTTAATGAATCATAAAGTGCATCAGGTTGAATTATCGTATCTCTAGGATCAAAATAAACCTCGATTTTTCCTATTCTTTTTTCACAGTCTTTATTTTTAAATATAATCCAATGTTTTCCAACCTCATTACATCTTACGGAAGAGGAGGTAAAATCTACTTCTAATAAACGGGGTGTAGATTCTTTCTTACACATGGGTATGTCTATATTTACACTTGGCATGTAATTTAAACCAGACAATCCTTCCACTGAGATCAATCCTGGCATACAGAGTTCCCAACAGTAACTTTCTTCTATCTGCAAAAATTGAGTAAGATCTACATCAACTTCAAATTTATACTGTCCTTTTTGGTCAGTAATAGTCGATTTGCCCTCAGAAGTCAGTTTGATCTTAAGGTCAGGAATTTCGTCCTCATTCTCATCCTTGATTCCGTTACCATTTTCATCATGGAAAGCTACACCAGTAAGCTCAGGTAAGAAAAACTCATCTAATACAAATACTTCTTCATAAAAAATAGAGCCGTATCTAGGATTCCTAGCGAGTATTAAAAGTTTATCATTAAATTCATGAAGGGCTACTGGCTCAGAACCATCTTCGCCAGGGTACAAATCCTCTACTATAAAAGTGCCTTCATCTGTACCATTTGTATACCATAGTTCAGAGCCTTCTGCTTCCGTTGCATGTTTGAAAAATATACCTCCTTTATACTCTTTGAGTAAGTTGTTAGAGTACCTTGGATTGAACTCTTCTTTTACCAATTTAGTGCCTTCTACCGTACCATCAACGCTGAAGAGATCTCCGTCATCCTCATAAAACAAAGCAATACCATTCAATTCGAATCCTCGGGTGGGTTTATCAGCTGAGTATATAGGTTCTACAAAATTGCTCGAGTTTGCTTGAATAAGATTATCAGGATCAAATGGAAAAGTACCGATGTCATTACCAATAATCACATAAAATATCGAATCAGCTGCAAAAATACCATCTATATCATTTAACCATTGGTGACTATCAAAGTCGATTGCACCTTTATCCATGATAAGGATATACCTATCTATCACTGCAAGGAGATAGTCTCCATATTTCATGAATTGAAACACGTCTTCATCACGAAGCATATAAGTGCCAGCTACTGTACCATCAGACCTCCAAAGCTCACTTTCTCCTTGTGAAATAAGATATTGATTGGCTCTGAAATAAAATATTCCATCATGTACTATATGTTCGCCTTTGATGCTTTTATTAGCTATCTGAAAAGTACCATCTTTAGTTCCATCAGTGATCATTAGACCGCCATAATGATTTATAAGTACTTTATCTCCAAATTCATACAATTGACTTGAAGTTATAGAGTTTATCCCACTTGTCCTTGCAAATTTCCCAATCAATTCAAAATCTCCAGCTGTACCTCTGGTAGAATAGATACTCATTGAGTCAACCGTTTTGACTTCTTGCACAACAATCATTTTTTCTCCTGCTCGAGCTATATTACATTCTTGGTCATAATGATATATTAATTCCTTTGTATCATTATCAAATGAATACAAGCCTTCCTGACCTAGGCCAGAGATTCCCCACTCACCAGCACTAATAAAAACTTTATTCCCCAGGGAACTAAGCTCTTCTAAATTCATTCCTAGTGTACCATTATTTATATCTTTCACCAATGACAATTCTAGATTTGTGGTATTAATATCCCAAAGCTCCTCTGCATGAGCCTCATCACTGAAATTGATATAAATTCGATCTTCATGTTGGAATGGAAAGCCTCTTTCAAAGTCGTATGGCTCACTAGTTATGAATTCCAGTTCACCAGTAATCTCATTTACTTTAAACAGTTGACCTTGATAATCAATTAACAAATAATTTTGCAATGGGTAATCAGTGAAAAATGTATTGGGCGGTGGGATTAGTATACTGTCAAGTGTAGCATTATCAATATACCGAAACACTCCTTTACTTGATTTTAAATATAATTGATCTCCAATTTGCCGAGCCCATCGAAATGAGCCTTCATAAATCAATTCTATTGGTTCAGATATACCATCAGAGAGGTAGATGTCATTAGATTGTTGGAATACCAAACCAAGATCTGTCTGGATTATTCTTTGTACGCCGCTGAAGGAGTTTTCACTAGCATCTAGCGCAATCCAAGTACTGTCTCCATTGCTAACTTGTACTAAATGACTCTCTTCCGAATCTACAATATAGAAATTGTCCTCATAAAAGTCCCATCTATAAGAAGCCCCTAAAGGATAATCACCATCCAAAATTAACTCTAAACCTGAATCATCAATAGCATACAAGCCTTCATTCTCATCTAAAGTCATTCCTGTGAATAGATGACCATTAGTCTCACCATATATGAAAATATGCCTATCAGCTTCTACAGCTAACTCCAAATTAGAATTACCCTCTGTAAGTGTATAAATTATATCATAGTCCTCTTTTGCTGTGTGGACAAAAAACTTTTTGTCCACTAGATATATTTCTTCAACCTGAGCTTCAATAGTTTCTCCAGAGTGTAAGATTTCCATTGCATTGCCAGTCTCTATATCCACATAAACCAACCGATCGCAGTAATCCCATTGACTACAATTATTCAATGCTAGCAAAAGACCTTCTTCATTAATCACTATATTGGTAATATCCCATTCTGGCTCAACTTCATATAATAAAACTTTTCCATTTGGCTGTCCATCAGAACGATACAATGCCTTTTGTTCTTCATTGTATGGCCCTTCAAAGAATATATAATCTTGATTACTTTTGATGCTTATGTGTCCAGAAGAGATGAAGAAACTTGTTGCAAGATCATGCAGTAAGAAAGTACCATCCTCCGTACCATCAGTGATCCACAATTCCAGTTCACTGTTGTATCTGTTTGCCTCAAAAATGAATTTATCTTGAAAAACATTTCTCGGAGTAGGATTTGAACCTTGTGGATCAACTATGATATCAAGGAATATATCAATATCCATAGGTTCGAGTTGAGCTGTCAACCCTGTAGTTACGAAAAGAATGATTGATAGGTAGAACGATTTCATAGATTTTTAATTTATACTTTTTGCGAAAAGTGGAGAAAGAAATTTTATAGTATCATTTTTTTTGATAAAGTTGGGAAATAGATGGTTGAGGCTAAATCCTTGCTCATAACTCGGTTGTCACCGCAATAAAACTATCTGAACTTTCGCATTTTGAACAGTACTTTTATCAGGTTGACCATGCTTAGTATTAGAAAATTTCATAGGTAGTAATTAGCTTAATTTGTTTATCATGACGAATATAATGGATTTGGTGGATTTAAGTCCCATTTTGCCAATTACTTTTGAAAAAATAAATTCTCACTTTAGCCATATAAAAAAGACTGATTAATGGCCTGAAGCACAACTCAAAAAAGCAAATATATTCTATAATAAATTGCAATTTAGTGCCTCTTGGTATATAATTTAGACTATTATACTGCTTTTGGCAAATATTTTCCTCTTAGGTGAAATTTGATTATGATAGATAGGCTAACGTTTTGCATACACGGCGTGGCGGCGTTTAGCCGACATGACCGTTGTATGCTGTGTTCGCTGCTGGCTTCATTTTTCAATTCTTTGGTTTATTTCTTATCAACCCGAAAGTTAAATTGGTAATAAATATCAATTGACTTAATAGAGCTATCAAAATTACAACGAACAGAATTTGGTTTACTGTTCTGAAGGTCTCAAAATCTCCTTCAATTATTTTTTGGAATATTAGACCTGTTATTATTAGAGCAAAGGTTGAAATCGTGATTACAACATGAATTACTGTCATCCAATCAACAAGCTTTTTCTTTCTTATCAGCCAATAAATAAGCCCAATGACGCCTAAGTAAATCGAAAATAAAACTCCAATATGAATTGATGCAATAACGAAGTATGTATCATGTAATTGAATATCAATAGTATTATTCCAACCAATAATTGATAATCCAAAAAGAAACAATATTGAATACCAAATCGCTTTGTAAGGTTTATTTATTGTTGAATCCATTGGCAGTTATTCAGTTGTTAAACAATCCTTGCAAAAATTGCAGAACCTACAATTGTCAAAAACAACACTATATTCAAGATTGCACCTATCCATTTGAACCAATTTGACGGTTCTTTCTTGGTAAAACTTAATATCATCAATATCATACCTGTTACACAAAACAATTGAGTCGCAATTACAATTATCATTGGTGGCTGAGGAACTCCTTCACTTGCCTTGATTGTTTTCGGAATGCTTGAAATAAGATAAACTACCAATCCCAATGTTATTAATGAATTTATGAAAGAGAACTTAGAAAAGCTCTTTCGATTATTTTTTACTTCTATTTCATCTAAGATTTTAGCCATTTTCGATGGTCTTTTTTTTTATGCTTGCAGCGAACTCGGTTGTCTCCACAATAAAAACTATCTAAACTTTCGCATTTTGGACAGTACTATTATCAGATAGACCATGCTTAGTATTAGAAAATTTCATAGGTGCCTATTACCTTAATTTGTTTATCGTGACGAATATAATGGATTTGGTAGATTTAATACCCATTTTGCCAATTTCTTTTGAAAAATTAAATTCTCACATTAAACATATTAAAAAGACTGATTAATGGCTTGAAGCACAACTCAAAAAAGTAAATTTATTCTATAATAAATTCCAATTGAGGGCCTCTTGGGCAAATAATTTGGACTAATATACTGATTTTGGTAAATATTTTCCACTTAAGTGAAATTTGTGATAATGATAGATAGCTAACGGTTTCGCTGCATGCTCCGTTCCGAGGAAAGAGGTTTGGAGTCATCGAAGCCTGTTAGTTGCTGCCTTCTAGTAATTCTTCATTTGGGTTAAGTCAGTCAACTTTTGTCCATTATATTTCCATAAATTCCCTTTCCTGCCACCGAACCAAATATTTCCTTGTTGGTCTTCTATTATTGTTCTTATTGAAATTCCTGACAACTCTTCAACATCTGTAAATTCTCCACTTTTATAATAACATGTAGCTTCTCTGTCACTACCCAACCAAATCTTTCCGTCAGAGCTTTGTAAGATAACAGTAATATTGTTACTACATAATCCATTTTCTTCATTGAAGTTTGTAAAAGTGTTTCCATCAAATTTGTCCAATCCACCATTTCGATTTCCGTTTGTTCCTATCCAAATATTCCTTTTCTTATCTTGATATAGATAGCGAACCATATTATCACTTAATCCATTACTGCTTTTGAAATCCTTATATGTTTCACCATCAAAACGAGTAATACCGCCATTACTCATTGAAGCAAACCAAATATTACCGTTCTTGTCTTGTATAATGTTTTGTATGACGTTGTGATGAAGACTGTCTTCATATTTTTCGCCTTTATCAGCTAAAATATTCTCAAATATTTTTCCATCATATTTATAAGCACCTCCACCCGAAGTTCCAATCCAAAATATTCCTTTTTTGTCCTGAATTATTGAATTTGCTTGATTTGGGTTGACCGTTGGATAAATATCTTTGTACCATTCACTACTTATGTCAATATATGGAAGTGAAATTTGAATAAATGTTTTACCATCGTACTTACACAAGCCTTTATTCGTTGCCAGCCAAATTATTTCTTTGTCATCTTCAAAAATGCTCCATATTTGGTTGGAACAAAGACTATTTTTCTCATTGAAATTCGTGAATTTTCCGTCTTCATATTTATAAATTCCCTCGGTTGATGTTCCAAACCATAAGTTTCCATTTTTGTCAATTAAACTACTTGTCACAATATCAGCATCAGTATAAACTTTGGGTTCTTTTATTTCGGCGGATTTATTTATCTGCCCGTTACAAGAAATAAATAGAAGTAAAGTTAACGTTGACAGAAGAAATTTCATTTTTACGTTTTTTTTTTGGTTGCAGCTAACTCGGTTGTCACCGCAATAAAACTATCTGAACTTTCGCATTTTGGACAGTACTTTTATCAGATAGACTATGCTTAGTATTAGAAAATTTCATAGGTGCCAATTAGATTAATTTGTTTATCGTGACGAATATAATGGATTTTGTGGATTTAATGCCATTTTGCCAATGTCTTTTGAAAAGATAAATTCTCAAATTAACCATATCAATAAGACTGATTAATGGCCTGAAGCACAACTCAAAAAAGCAAATATATTCTATATTAAATTGCAATTGAGGGCCTCATTGGCAAATAATTTCCGCTTAGGTGAATTTTGATGATGATAGATAGTATAACGGATCATGATATCGATCGTCTCTCTGAGGA
>JBBKVK010000115.1:0-13622 GCA_037968395.1 Saprospiraceae bacterium
TACTAATTTTGTTAATCAAATAAAGCATATATTTGTGCTAAATAGTTGATTTATAATGGAAGCAGTTCTTAATTCTCTGATATCCCTAAGCAAAAGAAGGGTCGAAAACACGGACATAACATTTATTCGTCCTATATACAACACAATCGAATGGAACTCACGATTGATTTTAATAAAAGGTTGTAGAGGAGTAGGAAAGACATATTTAATGTTACAATTTTTAAAAAAAAGTACGCAAAAATCAATTTATCTAACATTAGACAATCTATATTTCCTAACAAATACTATTTCTGAAACTGTTGAAATTTTATACAACAGTGGGTTTCGAATATTTGCATTGGACGAAATTCATAAGTATCCAAATTGGTCCATAGAGATAAAAAACATTTATGACAACTTTCCAGATATCAAAATGATTATTACTTCGTCTTCAGCACTAGACATTATGGCTGGCACAGGTGATTTAAGTCGCCGATTAGATACCTATGTAATGAAAGGATTATCATTTAGCGAGTACTGTAATTTGGAATATGGAGACAAACTGCCACGTTTTAGTTTAGACGATCTGCTTCTACGACATAACAACATATTCGAAGAAGTCTACTCTGCCTTCCACATTGGGAAGAAATTTAACACCTATCTCAAAAAGGGCTACTACCCTTACTACAAAGAAGCTGCCAGCAAATACCATAGTCGATTATTGACAGTCATCATGCAAGTCATTGAAGTTGACATGCCAGCACTTTTTAATACGGATTATGAGTCATCCCGTCAAATGAAAAAACTATTATCTCTTATATCACGAATAGGTCCCTTTACACCAAACATCTCTAAACTATCTAGAGATTTACAGATGTCACGAAACAGTGTTCTAACGTATTTAGATTATTTATCGGAGGCAGGCATCATAAATATCATGAAATCTTCTGCCAAATCAGATAGTGCCATGACTAAACCAGATAAAGTATACCTCGAAAACACAAACCTTCTCTATGCCTTTGATGCTGACCTCGTAAACAATGGGACATTAAGAGAAACGTTTGTTTTTAATGCTTTAATAAATAACGGTACCGTATCAACCCCTGCAAAAGGAGATTTCTTATACAATGACCAATATGTCATCGAAGTTGGCGGACCAAGTAAAAACTTTCACCAATTATCTGGAATACCAAATGGTATATTGGTCAAAGAAGGAATCGAGAAAGGAGCCAATGGCATCTTACCAATGTGGATGTTGGGATTGTTGGGGTAAAACAAGAAATGACACCTTCAAAAACTTGGCGAATCATACCACATCAATGACTTACCAAGAACTTTCCACGATGTACCAATTCGATACTGCTATAATTAATTTCGATAAAATAGATGCCACTTGGAAAATTACTAACATTAATTTCTGATACATTCTTTGAAGCCTTCATTAAAGCACCGGTGCTATTATATATTGTAACATCATTGTCTACAGTAGGACCTTTAATTACTAAAAAATCATCAACAGGATTTGGGTATAAAACGACCTTATAATCAAAATCCTCCCCATCACAATCTTCATCTATTCCATTATTTGCAATTTCAATTGCTGATGGGTGAATGTCAGGATTAGTATCGTCACAATCTTCGTTTTCATTGTAGCCATCGTTATCATAATCCTGTACCTGCATGCAGTCTAATAATGATGACATATTGAAATTGTATTTTACCATCCTTTTGTTGTTATCATTACTGCTTAATGCATAAGCAGAGATAGAGTCAATGGGATAAAACTTATAGAAATTTTGAAACCCACAATTTATTGTCCGGTAGCTTTTAAAAAGGTCTGTTGTTAGATTTAATGCACCATACTTTTCTGAAAAATAAAAAGTATAGCCAGATACATAGTCTATGCTATACACATTTTGATACCCAAATAGCTCTTCCCATGTGTTGCCTCGATCTTTTGTATAATAGACTCCCAATTGTGCTCCAACTCCTAAGGCTTCCATTTCATTAATAAATGTGATATTAAAAAAATTTCTAAACAATGTATCTAACACCCAGGAACTTCCTCCATCTTTAGAAAACCCAATTACATTGGCTTCATATTTATTTGAACCTTTATCAGAGAAAAAGAACAAACAAGTGTCATTAACATACTGAAAGTCCCTAATCCTTTGTATGTTGTCTAAAGTTAGAAACTTCCAATTTTTACCATAATCACTTGTGACATACATTCCATTTTTGACTTGACCATTCAATCCATATGCGGATGCATTGCCGCCTTCTCCTAGGACTAGAGTACTAATTGGATCGGTAGTTGGAACCAATGGTTCCCATGTGAAACCTCCATCACTTGTAGAGTATATTCCTCTTGCCAAAGGATTATTAGGTACATTCTCTAATCCAATCAATCCTCGTCTTTCGTCCCACATTTTAAAGACATTAATGGTTCTAGGTTCGCCAAATTCAATAGGCCGAAAGAGTTCGACCCAATCTCTTGTTTGATGATCGATCTTATACAATTTAGATTTAGTATAAGCATACTCCAAGGTGTCATTTACTCTAAACACATCAAAATTTAAACTATCATTACCATAGTCTTCTACCCAATAGTCCTCTTTACAAGTAGAAAATAATTTATAAAGCACATTGACTTTGCATTCATTACTCAAAACTAATTTAACTGAATAACAACCTGGATCACTGTACTGATGGGTTGGATTTTTGTCCAAAGAAAAATTACCATCGCCAAAATCCCAATAATATGAGTCTCCATTTTCTGAATTATCTTTGATTGAAATCTCATTATTTAGTGATTCGAACTCGAAATCTAGAAAAGGCTGGACACAATTTAATTCCTCACAACTGATTGGTGATTCATAATTCTCATTTTCTATAAGTGTTTCATCGAATATTTTTGCACATATAAATGTTATTCGACTTTCTGGACTCCAATTAGTAAACAACCCATTGATTACATCGCCAATTCCTTCAATCCACGTAACATTATCGCTCAACACAATTTTGGTTCTTATCCTATTGTCACTTAAGATTACTTTACTTTTTTCTAAAACAGTATGTGTAACGTATTTTATCTTAATTGTATCACCAACTTCCAATCCAAAGTCATATACTAAGCTTTCATTTTGATAAACTTTTTCTCCATCAATCCTCAAGCGGAGGATACTATTTCGAGTATTTAAACTATAAGTTAAATACTCAACATCATCAATCGTTTCAAAACCCTTGAAATGATGGGAATAATTTATTTTTTCGCCAGTCCAAGGTTCTAACACAACATTATTCCTCAATCCTTCTAAAGAAAATAGTTCACGAGTTGATTGACTTGAAGCACTCAAAGAATAGATTACAAATAGGAATAAGGTTAGATTTTTCATTTAGGGTTTTATAAATATGTGATCTGGAAATAATTTTACTTTACCACAGTAAACTTAACAATTTTATTTCCTGATTTTGTAAATATTCTAGCAAAATATGCACCATTTGGAAAGCTATTCAGATCCAAGGTACTCTCATTGATTATTACATCCATCTTCTGCCCATACACATTCCATATTACCACAGATTCTATCTCATAAGGAGATTGTATCATAAGCTTATCTGATGCGGGATTTGGATATACTTGTATCTCATTGAGTAATAGATCATTTAAGCCATTAATGACCACGACAACACACTCCGTCTCCACATCACATTCTACTCCATGGATTATTGCTCCGTAAATACCACTTGTCACTATTTCAGCGTTTGGCAAAATGGTCGTAAACAATAAGCTGTCTTTCTCACATTCATACCAATCATACGAAGTCCCTGAGTCATTCACATACATTATTCCAGAATCAAACCAAATACTATCGCTTGGAACTTCAGAAAAACTAATACGATAATGATTGAGCGTATCGCATCCGTCCGCACCGTAGGTCCGCTCAGAAAATATTCCTTCTGCATTATAATCATTATTATCCGTACTAAATGATTCTCCTGGACATATTGCTATGTTGGTGGTGTCTTCATGGCATAAGATTGAAGTCACAATTGTATTAATTACCGTGTTGGTAACAATTGGAGCATTCTCATCAAAGAAGATAGACGCTGTGTTGCTTAAAACCGTATTTTCTGCAATCCCTTCTTCTGATTTGAATGAAAACAACACATATCCTTGACTCCCTTCTGGATTACTCATACTATCTGGAAGATTGATGTCATCAAAAATAAATTTTAGGGTATCACCAATCATTTGTGTCTCCATAGCATGGCTATTTTCTAAGATCATCATAGACATCTTGTCTAAACCTTTAGGTAATACATCTACCAACTCTACTCGGAAAGCCTCTGCATTACCAGTGTTTTGGAATCGGACCATGTAGTCGATGTGTTCTGCTCTCAAAGTAAGGTTTTCATCACCATCTCGATCTGGCCATGATCGCTTATCGTTCGGGTCGTAACTGCATAGGATATCATCTTCAAAAAACTTATGGTTCAGTGTATCATTATTAGCTCCAATGAGGTATCCATCAAAAGACAATTTAGATCCAACCAATGCTGGATTAGGAACATAAATCCGTATGTCGGGAGCAAAATTAAAACCTGGTTTCAAATTTTGAAAATCCCAAGTTAGTACACTTCCAACTTTGGAGGTTGGTTGAGGAATTGCAGAAACAAAACTGGTTTTATTACTAATATCTACCACTAATTTTCCAGATAACAACTCGTTGCCTACATTAAATATTGATGCGTTAAATTTAACATTCGAGTTGCACCTTAAGGATGCACTTGACAAATTAACCATACCTTCTATTACTAAAGGCGTAGGATAAAATCCAACAAAAACGATGTCGTTATTACTACTTTCAAACTTCACAAGTCTGTTAACCTGAATTGAATCCCACTTTCCATATGGCGCATCTATAATTAATTGCTCATCTTGCTCAATTCTAATTTCAAAAAATCCGTTTTGATCAGAATATATAGTATTCCCAAGAGTTAGGTTCGTCACTGGAAAATTAGGAAGTGGAGTATCAATATTCAAGTCATAGATCTCATTATTGTTTACATCTCTGAAAGTGTATCCAATTACTTTAGTACTTTTGGCAACTACATGGACAAAGATTTTTTTATCTCCACATGCTATATTCGTTCCATCTTTAAAGTAAAGCAAGGCATCGCCCTGTTTCATTCCAATGGCAGTATGGTTGTCAAGTATTTTCACAACGCTAGTATCAGAACTTGTCCAAGCACCTGGTATTAGAGTGTCAAGGGCAATCAGATTTCCCAACCCTAAAGTATCGTATTTTATCAAAGAATAATCTCCTACTGAAATGTTTGTCGTTCTGTTACTAACACAAAAAGTGGCAACTTCTGTAAAAACAAAATTGGCATCTCCTTTAGATACAGCTGTCACAATTCCATTATTTGTTACAGTGGCAACAGCAGTATTGCTACTGATCCATGTGCCCCCGCTATTTGGACTTAATGTCGTAATTTCACCAATACATAATTGTGAAGGTCCTGTGATGGCAACACTTGGGCCTGCTACAATTGTAAGAGTGTCTTTCTGGTCTGACATACATCCTGTTGCTAATTTTGTATATTTGAAAGTGACCTTACCGGGAGCTAATGTTGTAATATGGCCTTGGTTGTTGATGGTAGCAATAGTATTATTTGAACTTTGCCATGTTCCACCTCCAAATGGAGCAATGCTTACTATTCCACCTAAACAAACTTCAAGTGTTGAAAGAGTAGTTGTTGGGATCGGATTCACCTTTAAGTTCTCCCAATTACTACTTGTAAAGCAACTATTATTTAAACTAACTGTAATTAGGGCATCTCCACTCGAAATACCTACTGCTTTGTATCCAGGTAATAGTTGTACTATATTAGGGTCACTTGAAGACCAATCACCCACAGCAGGAATAAGGTCAATGGTGTCCCCTGCACATATTGTATAACTGACGAGGTCCATATCAATATTACCAACAGTGATTGTTTCTGTTGATGAAGTACACTGTGAGCCAGATGCTGTAAAAACGAATTGTACTGTCCCATTGGAAACTCCAGTAACAGCACCACTATTAGTCACATTTGCCACAGCTGGATTTGTGCTAGTCCAAGTACCTCCAGTGGTTGGACTTAAAGTAGTAGTCTCACCTATGCATATTTCTGAAGGGCCAGTAATTAATACTATTGGTACAGGATCAACTATCAATGCTGGCAACAAATTTCTTGAGCACCCATTAGAAGATGCATAAGTTAGTGTTGCAGTACCTTGACTAAGAGTAGTGACTATTCCAGTGTTTGATACCAATGCGACAATTGGATTACTCGAAGTCCATACGCCACCTGTGCTTGGGCTAACTGTTGTAGTACTTCCTTGACAAATTCGTCGAGGGCCAGTATATACTAATTGTGAAGTTTGAGGAACATTTATCTTCATAAAACCTACGAATCCCCCATCATTATAATATAACGTATATAATCCAGAAGCAGCACCTCCAAAAGTTATTTCAACTAACCCATCTCCAAGATTACTAACTACTGCACCCGCTGGATTAGATGCTGATTCCTGCCATGTAGAGCCTTGTATTCCAGAATCTAAAATTAATACTCCAGGTGAACAAAATGTGGTATCAATAATAGTACTGCATCCTAATTTGCAAATATCAATACATAGGGTATCTATCTTACCAATTGAATTAGTGATAAAGCAACAATATGGCCCGTTGTTAAGAGGTTGTGCATTAGAGATTAATATCTCTTTTGTTGTAGAAGTAAACCCATTTGGGCCACTCCAATTATAATTGTATGGTGAACCACATTGATTAGCATGATTGATATCTAATTGTATAGAAGATGGATTGGATAAGTCAACGATACTCGGTTTTGTTGCTGGCGTAACTGGAAAGTTGCCATAATAAATATTATTTCCTGAACCAATAGAAATTCCATTTTTAAAAGCTACCCCATTTGAAAGCTGGGTCTCTTTAGGGTCAGATTCGTTATCCCAAATCCTCATAGAGTCATCAAAAATGAAGGTGTCAATTTTTATCGAAAATATCTTAACAGTATCACTTTGGAATAGATTATTATATTGGGCGAATGGTGATTGTGAGGGATAAATTGAACAAAACCTTTCTTGCGGATTTACTGCCGGATAATCGTAATACCCTCCTATAAAATTCCAATCCAATGGAACAGTACCATTATAATTAGCGTTATTTAGAAGTGGCATATAGCTTCTGACTATACTTATTTCTGTTCCAAATGGCACAACTATATTAAATACTCCACCAAGTTGGAATCTATGATAAACTTCTGTAGCTGATCCCTCTTCTATGACAATAAATGCATCATAATAGCAGCTGTCATTGTTATAAGATAATAGATATTTCACTTTGTCAACCTGTGCTGAAAGGAAAAGTGAACTTAAAATAAAGAAAAATAAAGAAAAGAATTTAAAGGTTTTCATAGTGGTATGTTTAGCTGCATTACATATTATGAACAAATATAATATATAATCGACAAAATACTGCTGTTTTAACCTTAAATATTGATAGTTAGGCGATTGGACTAAACACAATTAAACATAGTAGATACTTTACTGGCCTCTTTCACCTAAAATCAAACATCTTATTAAATAATGCTCTACTGTACCTTAAATTCAATGACAATGACCCCACATTGTTCCTCCGTCTTACTTGGTGTAAAACTGTATTTTTTTGCCGCTTTTTCAGCAACCCCAACTAGATAAGCATCGGTAGTAGTGCTCCCTTTTTGAGTATAACTGGCTGAGATTACTTTACCTGCTCCATTGATGCATATTGCCACAGCTACTTTACCCGTTTTTTGAGAATTTTCATTGATAGATGGAGCTGATACTACTGATCTGCTATCTAGTCCCTCTCCTACTACACCTGTGCCTTTAGACATCTTATCCAAAACTTTAGAGTCTGGATCTCCTTCTGGGTCACCTTGATTGTTATTGGTGTTATTAGAGCCTGTACCTTTGCCTAATAGATCACTAAATTTCTTTTTCTTTTCATTATACTCGGCTTCTTTTCTAGCATTGGCTTCTTGCTTACGCTTTTCCTCTAAGGCTATTTCATCGGCTTTCTGTTTGGCTAATGCATCTTCTGCTCTTTTACTTTTTGCTTTCTTCTCAGCTGCAGTTACTTCAGCTTCTATATCTAATACCTTGCTCTTAGTATCAGCAACTTCATTATTTTTTGAAGATACTTTTGTTTCTGTTTCTTTAGAAGTAGCGGATGAAGTATTATCTCTTGCATTTTCACTTGGAGAAGAGGATTCATCTACTAAAATTTCTTCTTGTGACTCAGCGATTTCACCATCGCCACCATCGTCAGGATCACCAAATGCTATCTCAATACCGCCAATGGGATCAGGGGGTGGACTTTGCCAATGAAAGTAATTTATAAAACACAATAAAGTCAATAATAGATGTACAATAGCGGTAACAAATAGCCCGATATTCTTGTTTCTTTCTTCGTTGTGTAAAGTGAGACTTGCTGCCATACATTTAATTATTTAGTAACAAGCTTTGGTAGTTATTGTAGAGTATCGATCAAACCGCTTACTGCAGTCAAATCTTTACTAAATTGTACAAATCATCTTGGGTCGTTCAGAGATGCCTTCACCTCGTAACGATAGGCCATGTCTAATACGGCCACTAAGTCATCATTATTTGCCTTTGCATCAGGAGTCACACTTATGACCGCTTCTTTTCCTTTTGATCTTTTAAGTTCTCTGATCATACGCTCTAATTCTCCTTTACCAACAGTGTTGCCATTGATAGTAAAAGTCCTACTTGAAGATATTGTAATGGAAGTAGGAGTAGACTTTGAAAGAGGTGTTGATTTTTTATTACCTGGAAGTTGTAAGTTGAGTGCATTGGGTATAATCATCGACGATGTCAACATAAAAAATATGAGCAACAAGAATATAATGTCCGTCAATGACGACATGTTAAACTCTGCTGAAACCTTACTTTTTTTCTTAATACCCATATTGTTATTCTTTAGGGGATGTTGCCAAAATAGCTCTTAACTTAAGCCCTGCTGCTACTTTCATGATCTTATGAATTTGATCGTATGTAACACCTGATTCTGCTATGATAGACACAGTGGCATTTTCCTTATTATTAGAATATCTTACAGCAGTGGCTACATCTTTTTCTAACGAACCCCAAGATACAGATCTACCGTTTACCGATAAATCTCCGTCTTTTTTAATCATCACAGCTAGGTCACTTGGGGCTACTGTTTTACTATCCGACTTTGGCAATGGCATATTGATCTGCACCATTGACGATGTCAACATGAAAAATATTAGCAACAAGAATATAATATCTGTCAACGAAGACATATTAAATTCTGCCGAAACTTTACTTCTTTTAGATAGTCCCAAAAGTTATTAATTTTATTAGTTAGATGGCTCTTGCAATAAGTCCATAAATTCAACTGTCGTCTTTTCCATTTCGAATATAACTTTATCAACCTTTGCTACCAACAGATTATAGCCAACGAAAGAAAAAATACCTATTACCAATCCAAATGCTGTAGTCGTCAAAGCTTGGTAAATACCTCCAGCTAATACATCTGGAGTAACATTTTGTTCAGATGACATTTTGTAGAATGCTAATATCATCCCTGTTACTGTACCTAAGAAACCGATCATTGGTGCAGCTCCTGCAATAGATGCCAAAGAAGACATATTTTTTTCCAACTTAAATACTTCTAAGTTACCAACGTTTTCAATAGCAGCATCAATATCTTTTAGTGGTCTTCCTATCCTGTTAAGGCCTTTCTCAACCATTCGAGCTACAGGCGTATCAGTATTAGCACACAAGCCTTTAGCACCATTAATGTTACCTGCAGCCACCGCTGCTCTAATATTATTGATAAAATTATCATCTACTTTACCTGCTTGACCAATTGTCAACCATCGCTCAATGAATATATATACAGCTGCAATACTCAATATTAATAAAATGGTGAATATTACGATGGCCATTGGGCCACCAGAAGTAATAATACTCATCAAATTTTGTGTAGCATCCGCTGTCTCTTCTGTAGTAGCGTCTTGAAATAATAGAAAACTCAATTTAAACATCCCTTTTAGTTAGATCAAAATTTAAAGAATAAAATCGAATACCAAACGTCATACAATATGCGGATAGTATTAACAAGGGACAAAAATAGAAAATTAAATAATATATATTACAATAAATGTTAATTTGTTTTTGATTGGTCAAATTATGTTCAGCATAAAAGAGAAAAGAACAACCATAAGTCCACTTCTCCAACCAAATCCATGGTAATACAAACTCTGACTTTCGATAGATGTCACCTACATGACTGACTTGTCTCTTCAATTTCTGAAGAGTAAGTCAACTCTTCGAATTTTGCCGTCATTTTATGTTTTTCTATCATTTCTTAATTCTGACTAACGTTCGCTATGTCACTGATTATCAATAGCTTTTTTTATCTTCAAAATTACCAAATTTTTCTAACTCCTACCTTATTTTTAAGTGAACGTTATCTAGGGAGATTAATTTGCCTTGGAAAAATTGGTATTTTCCTCTACTAATTTTAGTTTCGCTAATTGGGGAAATTGGAGCTAACGGTTGATGGTATGGTGTCGTGCGGGATCACGAGGCGATTTCCTATCAGTTTAAACCGTCCTTTTTTACGAGCTACAAACGCCAGAAAACCACTGAAACCCACATGCACTATACCATGTGTTGGCACCAGTAATTATTTTAATCTATATCCAATAGTCAAATTTATTGTAAAAGTTTTTACGGTCACTTCTCCTCCATTTCCAGTATTTTCAATTGTCCAATCCGCAACTTTTGTGAAATCTAAATAGTAATCCGCTCGTAAACCGAATTGAAGATTTGAAATGTCGTATTTTAATCCTCCCCCAAGTATTAATCCAATAGATGTACTTTTTAATTCATCAATATCTTTAAGGCTGTCAAAATGTTTGCTACTACTCATTAAATAATCAATTCGAGGTCCAAAACTGATAAATGGTGTAACAGTCTCTTTTATACTGTATTTAAAATCAATCATGGTGTTAATTGACAAATAATCCAAAGTCGGTTTTTCAGTAATTGTCTGGCCAGTTAATTCTCCATTTTGGTCCGTAAGCGCAATCTCATCTTTGCCTCCTTTTCTTATCACCCCAATGTTTGTTGATAAATTGTAATATTGCTTATCAAGGTAATCTAATCCGGCAAAAATTGAATACCCAATCAATGTTTCATTATAAAAGGGGTCTATATTTATCCCCTTCAACTGCCAATCAAGTTTAGAAATTGATGTACCTCCTTGAATTTTTAGTGTTTGTCCATTTGTCAAAATTGCCATTGTCAATCCGATTAGTAATAATCCTGTCTTTTTCATATTTTATCGTTTATTTAATGTGGGTTGTGTTTCTGTCATTATTGGTGCCAACGGTCTTGTATATGAAACGTAGCGTGTAAATAGACGCTGACTTTTCGGATTATGCACGAGCCGAATATTTATTTTTTCTATTTATCTTTTACTTTCTAAATATACAAAAATAAAAATTTGTCGGACTTTGTAAATAAGCAAAAACCCTTGGGAAAGCCCGAAATAGCTATGTTCTATATACGTTGTTGGCGGTAGTATTTTATCGTTCGTTGTGTCCTTTTCTGTCAAATATTTTCGGCATTGACTTTTCAATTCTCGATTCACGAGTTTTTGATTGTTTTGCTTGTGAGAAGTAAAGTAAATATCCTCTTTGTCTTCCAGGTGTCAAATCATAAAATGCTGATTCTAATTCAGGATTGTTCTCAAATGCTTGAACAAGTTCTTCAGGCATTTCATATTCGGAAGTCTTTTTCATTTTCACTTCCAAACCTGCTTTTTCCACTTCAATTGCCTCAAAAATATAGGTCTTGATAATAGGTTTCAAATCAATGACTTCCTGTTTGTTGGTAAATCGTATTTGTCGAGCCGATTGTACGTTTTCGGTCTGTTGCACCAATATGTTCTCTGTATCTTTCAGTAATGCTCCTTTGTTAAAAAGTAAGGCACAATATTCCTTAAATCCGTGAATGAGTACTATGTTTTTACCTTGAAAAGTATAACAAGGGTGCATCCATTTAAAATCTTCGTCAAGCCCACATTCCAGGCAAATTTCTCTCAATAAAATAGTTTCTACTTTCCAACTCTTGATTTTGTCTATATAGCGGTCTACTTTTTCCATATTTAGTGCTGTTTGTTTAAAGAATTGATTTTTCTGTCGTCTGGTCTGAAATACCAAGAAAGAACAGTTACAATCAATAAAATAATTGAAGGCATAGCATCTGTTAACGATTGACCAACTATAAAATGAGAAATGGCTGCCCCAGACATAGCAAAGAAAAACCCTGCATAAGCCCATTCTTTTATTAGAGGTCTTTTGGGAATTAAAATGGCGATCACTCCCAAAATTTTCCAAGTTCCAAGGATAGATAACATATAGATTGGATAACCAAGTTCAGTGACTATTTCATTGTACCCACCAATTTGCAGCATTTGTTGAATTCCACCAGCCAACATTCCGAAAGCTAGAAAGCCAGTTGCAACCCAATAAATTATTTTATTTCTTTTCGACATATTGTGCTATTTTAAATTATTTAAAATTTCTTGCAATCTATTGTGAGCCATATTCAAGCCACTAGCAAAAGGAAGTTTTAACTGTTCTGCTCGATGTTTCTCTGATTTGTAAATTATTTGCATTGTCAGTTTGCTTGTGTCGTCAGTAATTTTTTCAAAGTCCAAGAATTCAAGCTGGACACCAATTGGCATATTTTCCATTTCGAAAGTTCGTATGATTTTTTGATTTGGTAAAACTTGGTGAATTGTTCCATTTGCCTGAAATAATATATTTCCGTTGTACGTGGTTTGAAACTGGTAACTTCCGTGATTTCTGTTTTCAAGTTTTATTACTTTAGTTCCCATCCATTGTTCCACAAGGTCAGGTTCGGAATATGCTTTAAAAAGAAGTTCTATTGGTAAATCAAATTCCCTTGTTATTACTAACTCTTGTTTGCCATCTTCGGCATTAATTTTTGTTTTATGTTCCATACTGTTTGTTATTTTGATTGATGTTTTTTCATTACGGATTCCAATTTGTTAAATCGTTCGTCCCACATTTTTCTAAACGGTTCTATAAATTCAGCGATTTCTTTCATTCCGTTTGGATTTAACTGATAGTAAATTTCTCTGCCTTTTTGTTCCTGTTCTAATATTTCGCACTCTGTGAGGATTTGTATGTGCTTGGAAATGGTTTGCCTTGAAGAGTCAAAATTTTCGGCAATTGCAGTTGGTGTCATTGCTTGAAGAGCGACTAAAGAAATTATCGTTCTTCGGGTTGGGTCAGCTATGGCTTGAAATACATCTCTTCTTAATTTCATTATGCAGTTATTTGACTGCAAATATATGTGCAATCATTTAACTGCACAAATTATTTCAATAAAAGTTAAGTTGTTTGTGTTTACCGTGATTTTTTAATATCACCATCAACAATGTAATTATGCCAAAACTCTTAAAATTATTATTCCTTCACAGTACCCATGAAGTGATTGACATTAGGGT
>JBBKVK010000116.1:0-3340 GCA_037968395.1 Saprospiraceae bacterium
ATTTATTGGTGTTTCTTTTGTTCATAAATTGTAATTTATATTGTAAAACCTATGCTTTAATTATTGGCATTTCAAATTATCAAGACAAAAACATCAAAGACTTAAATTATGCGGATGTAGATGCCTTGGCGTTTAGAAATTTTCTATTGAGTGAATCTGGAGGGTCTGTGGATTCCAACAACATCGTTATACTACTAAATGATCAAGCGAAAGTTGGTGATATTTATGCCGCTAAACGAATGCTTGAACTCAAAGTGAAAAAGAATGATTTAGTGTATTTTTATTTTTCAGGTCATGGAGGAGTAGAAAGTGATATTTACAAATCAGGCTTTTTATTAGCCTATGATACTCCAATTAATAACTTTCAAAACAACTCCATTGAGATATTGCACATCAATAAAATGGCGAATACTTTTTCTGCTCAAACAAAGGCCAATGTTGTATTAATCACCGATGCCTGTAGATCTGGAAGTTTGGCAGGAATAGATGACATAGGAAAAAAATTATTAATGCAAGACCAACTAATAGAAGCCAATAAACGAGAAGTAAGAATGGCTTCTTGTTTGCACAACCAATTATCTCTTGAGAACAAGGTATGGGGTGGAGGACGAGGTTTGTTCTCCTATGAATTACTCAAGGGATTGCAAGGGAATGCAGATGAAAATAAGGATCTAAAAGTTACACTAAAAGAACTCCAAAACTACTTAAATTCAACCATGGAGGAAGAAATTGATAAATATTTATTTGATCCACAAACTCCACTTTTTGATGGCGAAGAAAAAACAGTTTTGGCTAAAATTGATACAAATTTTAAATCAATTGATACTTTTGTAAATAGAAGTTTTAATAAACTTGATGGTGATACAAAATCTGCAGTTTCAATTGCCATCTCTACCAACGATCACTTTTTTAATCTGTTGGAAGAAAACTTTTTTGATGGTACAAAGTCATATCTTGAATACACCGATGCACCGATTAACTCTTTTATAGATTCTATTTTTTCTAAAAAATTATTTCTTAGTGGAAATGAATCGAACGCTACCATTCTAATTGAAAAATTTGCTAAAATTGAAGCAGAAATCAATTCAGACTTAGAAGCCCATTTTGCTTTTAAACAAAAGCTTGCAGCAGCAATACACAATGTTATTCAAAAGGTAATCAACTCCTATATTAGTGTTGATAAAGAAGAGCTTGAACGAAGGCAATTTTATAACTCTAATGCAGAAGTTTTTAAAAATTACGCTTACATGATCGATCTTGCATTAAATGCAGTAAGTACCACTAGTGAGCTTTACCAAATCCTACAAATGAAAAAATGGTATTTTCAAGGAGTAGGCAAGCGGTTTGAATTTAATAAGTCGTTAAATGCCGATAGCTTGATTGATGAGGCAATTGTTTTTCAGGAAAAGGCCGAAAAGATTAATGCAAATGTAGCCTACATTCAAAATGAATTAGGCATACTGTATGAATGTAGATTCGATAGTGTGCGGGCTGAACAAAAATACTTAAAAGCAATAGAATTGGTGCCAGAATGGGCACTGCCATATTCCAACCTAAGTAACTTATATTACACCTTAGGTAAATACGAACTAGGTATTAAAATGGCAGAAAAAGCATTAAAACTCCACCCAGACTTAAATCTAGCAAATTTTGGTTTAGGAAAGAATTCTTCTATGAAAGGCAATTACTTATTAGCAAAGGAAAGCTATTTAAAAGCTATTCGATCCAATCCATTGCATTATATAGCCTATCAATATTTAGGAGAATTATATTTGCAACTTGCTGAGTATAAATTGGCGGATGAATATCTAAGAAAAGCCGAAGAACTTAAGAAAAGTCCGCTTACTTTTGGGTTAAGTTCTTTGGATAAAGAAGCTTTTAGTCCACCAAGTACTGTTAGTGCATCTGTATCAGTATCTATGACCATAATAGAGATACAAGGCGAAGACATTTTGAGTTTATTTTATGATGGTACGCAAAATGACAATATTTCCTCTTTAAAAAAGATTCTCAAATTAGATAATAAAAACTTTTTGTCTTATAAGGTCCTAGGGCATAAATATTATGCAAAACAGCAGTATATGGAAGCGGAAAGAATGTTTCTTTTAGCAAAAAAGTACCATATTGCAAAGGATAGTTTTCTTTTTGAGGCAAGTAAATTATTAAATAGTAAGATTGAAAATGTAGATGAGCTGTTTTCCTTTTATGAAAGAAGTTACTTTACCATCGATGAAATTAACGAATTACTTGCAGATCTCTATAGTATATGGGGATACTCTGAGAAAGCCATTGTTTTATATAAACAGATACAATCTGAAAACCCACATGAATTCATAATTTATTATAAGTTATGGACTTTGTATGAAAAGCTTAATAATTATCATGAGGCAGAAAAAGTAATTGAGGCCTATCGAACCATTGAAATAGAACAAGGCAATAATGAACTTTATGCTTTTTATAAACGAGCGATAGTATATTCAGACGACTCCGAATATTACAATCTTGCAGCTGGTTTGTTAATGTTGAATCTAACTGAAAAAAAATTCTCTAACCCATATTATTCTGATTCTCTATTAGGGAATGATGATGAAAAAGCCTATGTTATTAAAGGTCATGATGAAATTTATTCAGAGGAATATATGGCACCCAAATTCGGTAATCCTCTCGAGTTGGCGATTGAACATTTAGAACTAATTAATACCATACATTTGTATTATGATAATTACCAAATAGCTGCTAAACTTGGTTGGCTTTATGGATGTAAAGGCGATACAGATAAAAGCGAAGTATACTTTTCTATTGCCCTAAACAAACCAATGACAAAAATATATGCAAATGTTTATTTAAGCAGTCTTAATCGGTCTAGGTGCAATTTTTCTAGAGCATATTCAAATCTTAAAACCCTTCGTGAATCTTCCAGTTTAGATTATAAAAAGTTCATTGAATTTGTTGAGTATGCAGTGCTCGCTGGTGATTACAAAGAGGCGGATTCAACAATTATACGCATCAATACTTTAGACATAAACCCTAATAAAGATATTCTAAAATTGGAAGCTCTTTTAAATTTATTATCGGGTAAACATGAAGCAGCTATAAAGTTATATAAAAAGTTGTTGGATAACGATCCTAAAAACCCAATTCTAGCATTTACAATCTTTAGAATATATGCTCAAAATCAAAATCCTGTGGAAGCCGATCCTTATTTGGGGATAGCACTAAATAATGGTATAATGCAATATGCGTCGTTAATGCGATACGATAATTATGCCTATAAAGGTATGTTTAGATTTGCTAATAAAATATCCAACAATTATGATCTCAACTCACAATAGAACTATGA
>JBBKVK010000117.1:0-4473 GCA_037968395.1 Saprospiraceae bacterium
GTAATTGATGAAATTCAGTTTTTTTTGAATCTCATTATTAATACATATTAAAATGTTTTTTCGTCATTTTAATAAAAAATATTAATTAACCTCTTATAATTGTGATAGTATTAAAGTAGAGTATTTATTGCTTTTAAGAAAAAAACTAAAGTTAAATAGTCATATATTGGAGGAGAGCTTAATTGTTAAAAACTTAAAGTCAGGGTCTTATGAACATAATAAAGCCTTAGGGCATCTATATGAATCTCAAGTTTTTAAGACCCCTATCCTAACTTTTCTAAAATTAAAAGGTTTAGATAACAATGCGAGCTTGACATTATGGACAGATATTGTAGTCAAATTTGGCTTATTGGTAAGAAAAGGAAAATATCAGCATCAAGGGAAGATGTTAGGGTATATTAAAAATTTGGCAAATTATATGCTTTTAAATTACTTTCGTGATCAAAAGGCTAATAGGACTATAGAAATAGAAAATACAATTATTAAAGAGCCTGCTATAGAGGCAGTAACAATGTATCATAAAGAGTTAAAGAGCTTGTTTGAAGAGCAGTTGTCTTTACTTGGAGATATGTGCAAATCCATATTAGAACTTTGGTCACAAGACTATTCTATGGACGAAATAATGAAAATAAATAATATTGTAAGCGTAGAAGCAACAAGAAAAAGGAAACATATTTGCTTTAAAAAGTTATTAGACAATGTATCTAACAACCAAGCACTTTCTGATTTGTTAGAGGAATACAAAAATCATTAATAATATTAACATTGGAAAACGAGATTAAGGAAAACATTATAAAGGACTTACTATACGAGCACTCGTCTAGAAAGATATTGGTGGCTAAGGCTAAGCAAAATAAAACGAAAATATTCGTTCTAAGAGCAGTAGCGGCAGGATTGATTACAGTAATGACTCTAGTAGGAACTCAGTATTATTTAAATAAAGCAGTTGATAGAAATGATCTTGTAGCAAGTTTATATAAATTTCCAAATATTAGTAAATCTAGATCTGCAGATTTCAGTCAAGTAGATCGATATATTACTGAACTTAATAATAAAGAATATCAATTAGTCTTACAAAACCTATACAATGATAGCTTATCTGAAAAAGACTTGTTTGTAAAAACTAACTTGTTTTACCAGCTTGATTCTTTAGAGAACGTTAAGCAAATCATCGAGAGTTATAAGTTTGATGATCCTTATAATAAAGATCAGATTGGTTGGTTAGATTTTCTAGTTTCTTATAAATCTGGAGAAAATAAAGGTAACCTTAAAATTAAACTAGATGGTTTATCTAAGGATTATCAACCCAAAGCTAAAATCCTTCTGGATAAAATATAGAATCCTTAATTATCAATATATTCATTAAATGCTATGTATTTTTAGCCTGTACTGATCTATCACCCTTTCTAGAGTGTGTAAATTTCTAATCTTTAATATTCATTAATAATTATCTACAAATTAGCTTGAAGGTTATGTTTTTTGCCGTCAATTAATATGATTTTGGTTAAACTAATTTATTTATCTCTGAGGCCTTCATGACGATAATATTCCAAACAACATAGGATAGAATAAGCATTTAGAACACAGCTTAAGATCAATGATTAGTAGAACGGCTATCATGTATTTAGAATAACCAATATAATGCAACTTTGATCTCAGATTGGCTATGTCACTTGCTTCTAAAATGGATAAATTAAAAACACCAAATCAGAGTTATCTAATTTGGTGTTTAATTAAAGGTATTAATATAGATATTATTTTTCCATTAAAGTATCGTACCAATACCTATCTAGAATGTCTGATATTGCAATTGAGTCTTTACTATTTGCCTTTGACTTTAAACCATAAAAGATTGCATAGTTTTGTAAATCTGAAGCGTCTAATTCACTAATAATAAATATTGCCTTGGCTGTTTCAGAAAATGTAAGCTTTGCAGAATTAATCGTGTCTTCTATCGCTTTTACTTTATTGTTATAATCTCCTTTTGATGTAATCTCGAAAAATATTATTTCATCTTCTGTATTACTTCCTACAATTTTAACAGTCCAATAATACTTCTTATCAGATACTAAATATTTCTCAGGGTTTTTCATTTCAACCATGTGATCATTGGTCATAATGGTATAGACGATTTCTTTGTTCGAGAAATCATGTATTGAAAATATATATTCACAGGAATCACAAGCATGTGTCCATATAAATGGAATCTCTCCTTCATCATTAGGAAGAACCCCTGACAATGGAAAATCTAGTGATGGAGGAGGAATACTTCCCCTAGAGATAGCATATATAGTGTTTTTGTAATTTTCTTTTGATTCTGAAGACGAATGGTGTCCAAAAAATCCATGGAAATAATCACAGAATTTTGAGAAAGTTGAATTTGTTTCAACGTTTTTGAATTCTAACACTTTTGCATTATAAGTACCTTCTCTAGATAGTACACAAATCTGATCATTTTCATTAATAATTTTTACGACCGAATTTTGTTTAATTATCACTTTATCCACATGTTTTAAAGGTCCGTACATGAGTTTGATATATTGTTCTTTGCCATCTTTTTGAGTCACAGAATAAGCTTCACCTTCAATATGTATGACCGAGACAGATTGGCTGTATAAATGACAGCAGCAAGCTAAAACTAGTATGAGTGTTATTTTAATTGATTGCATATTGTGTTTTTAATAATTTTCAAATATTTATTACTTACCATTATTATCCTTCTCCTTCAGCACTATTTTCATGAAGTGGTTCATCTTTTTCAACTAGGTTATTAATTCTTTGGGCAATTCTATTTCTGAGTTTATGAGCATAAAATTCAAATAATTCATATGATAATATTACAGATGTAATTACTAAAATAAATCCAAATTTTATATTTCCTATAGCTAAAAAGAGGATAGCTCCTGCAAATAGCACTACAAATTGTATCAACTGAAATACTCTAACTGTAGGAAGCATAAAGAATAATTTTCTCCTAGCCATTTTGGTAAAACATAAATAGTTTATAAAGAACAAAAAGAATGACATCAAGTATAAATATAGCTCAGGAACTTCTTCAATGAAATCTTTAGAAAGCAACATAGAAATTATATTAGCATGCACTGTAACCCCATGCATATCTGGGATAGACCGACCTTGGTAGTTTTCATTTAGCGGGGTATAATATCTATCTTTCATAGACATCGCTTGCTGGGTTTCGCCATTAAATCCGATCAATACTATTTTGTTTATAAAATAATCTGGTGGATATGACGATGTATCATTTAAAAATTCATTAATACCACTGTAAGCATAATGAATGGCTTTGTTTGAGTTAATTGGTGGAATCATATTTATACTTCCAGGTTGGACTCTTTTAAAATTAATCCACTCTAATTCGTTATTCCTTTTTTTTGTAATTGATTCAATTTCAGGGTCTATAATACTGGCTAATTGTAATGCGAATGATTTTACTTGTCGCCCGTTTACTATATGAAAAGGTTCAAATGCTCTTACTGTGAATCCATCATTACTTGCAAGATTAACATAGCCTTGCCTTGATTTGTTTGTAAAAAAAGGACTAGAAGTAATACCTGAAAATGATGGTTGTCGAATATCTTTATGTTCAAAAAAAGTATATCCTATAACCACTTTTTTATTTCCTAAAGCATTTGCCAATAATGTGTCTTCAGCTGTCTGATGTAAAGTATCAAAAATAAGGTCAACACCGATTGCTCCAACATTCTTATTCAGTAAAAAATTAACTGAGGTTGCTATATCTTTTCTATTCGTGAATTTTGAGTTAATAATGATAATATTATTATCAAACAACTTTGGATCGTCATGATTTCTGAATTTTGAAATTGCCACATCCATGACATCATGGTTTTTGATCGCTTCGCTGAAGGGATCAATGAATAACTGATTAAGAGGCAAGTGGTGCAAGAAAAATAAGAAGGCAATTGATAAAATAGAAAATATCAATGCATGAAACAATTCTTTTACACTCAATACCTTATTGGTCTCTTTTTTATTCATATTTTTTTAATAAATACTCCACTAATGTAAAATAACTCAGTTTACTAACAATGTTACCACTTAACTTTAAATTTTAGTAGAAAAAACTAATTGTTGACAACATCCCCAAAGATATTAACGAACTGCTAAGTTAGGATCATACAGTCTAAAGCTGTTACAAAAAAACAAAATAATGTCAAGAATGTCAGTATATTGTTAATTAATATTTATTAAAAAATTAATACTTCAACCCGCTTTATGCATTAGAACTTTGTCATAGCTTGTGACGCTATAAGCGGCAAGGGTTGAAAAACCAACCTGAGTGCCGGACAGGCAGAAAAAATAAGCACTTTTACTCACAGAATCATAACCTGTGACGCTCTGCGTTAGCCACCACTATGGTTCTGCAAGTCAAGTGATCAACTTGATGAAGGAAGAAAAGTGAGTAACACGACTTATTTTGAAGGTGTTCCGGTC
>JBBKVK010000118.1:0-5759 GCA_037968395.1 Saprospiraceae bacterium
GATATAAGCTATTTAAAAAAGTAAACAAAAACAACGCTTCTGTTGATTCAATTTAATTTTGGTTTGGAATTTATATATTGTGTCTTTATCTAAATTAAACGAAAGAGACTTAAATTATAAATATTGTGTTGTATTTTCTCAATTTGTTTGTGATCGAAACAAATTGAAAGAATATAATAATATACTATAGAAAAGTAGAGCCTACTCTTGCGAATAGACTCCTATGTTGTAGCAACATATAGTGAGCAAAGGTAATGATTGGGTTCGAGTTTTCCTAGTATATCTATGTATATTGATTCTTATCTAGAAGTAATATATATATGTAGGAAGAGCAGAATCCGAAACTCTCTTTAAAATTGTCGGAGAAATATCTTTTTCACCTTAAATTTTTATTTTTATGAAATCACGTTTTTTAGTTTTAAGTATTTTTGGCTTTATGTTAATTTTATCATCATGCCAAAAAAATCAATCAAATGATCAATCATTTGATGAAATTAATGTAGAATTAAGATCTACTTTACCATGTGATGGAGGTAATACAAATCCACAACCTGTATTCTTGACCACAATTTATTCTAACACACTTGGCGAATGTTGTTTTCGTATGAGGTTTTCATCAGCATACAATGGTATGAAATGGTCTGTTTGGACTCATAATACTGGGAATAATCCTTTTCCTTCTTCTTGGACAATAGTGCCAATTGCATCTGACATTATAAGCAATCAACTTTCGATTGAAGTTTGTGTTCCCTCAGGTACAGAGATTTTAATCCAAATTACTGACCCCAATGATCCTTCAAACCCTAATTATGTTTGGGCCTGCTGGGCAACTACAGTAACTTGTTAATACTTGTTTTGAAGCCAATTCCAAAATTAAATTTTGGGATTGGCTTTAGTATTTAAAATTTATATCAATGAAATCCATATTAATTTTTGTTTTGTTTTTGGTTCCTTTTTCTACTGCATTTGCACAATGTCTAAATCAATATCCGACATTTAAGAGCCAAAGTGATATAGATAATTTTCCTAAAAATTACCCAGATTGTGATAGTTTTGGATGGATTGTAATTGAAAATATATCACCAATTACCAATTTTGATTCTCTCATTCAACTAAGGCATATTGACCTTTTTCATATGCGAAATTTAATAAATTTAGAATCAACTAAAGGATTAAATAATTTAGAGTCAATGGGCGAAGCACTAATCGAAATATACCCAACAATGGACACTTTTATTAATTTGCAAAAAGTTGATTATCTGCGCATTAAATTTCCAGATGATGATAAATCTCTGGATCTATCCATTTTTTCAAATGTAACGAATATTGACAGAATAAGTATTCTTGGTAGTGGAAGGTTAAAAGGCTTGCCTAAATTCAACTCTTCTGAATATTTTTCCCTCTCTATTGTAAATAATAAAATCAAAAATAATGTATCAAATTTATTGCCTGAAAATCAAATAGAAATTAATGGAATTTCTATTACTAGAAGCGATAGTATTATAATTGATGATCTAAAAAGAATTGAAATATGCAAAAGAAATCTTTTTTTAGTTGACCTTAAGCATTGTGATGTCCGTAATTTTAATCAAATAAAAAGTGTATCAGAACTTAGTATTTATGGGATGAAAGAAGATCATAATAACATCTTTAAAGATGCTTATTTTAATGTTAGTAAGTTGGATATTTTTATTTTTGGTGATAATGCGTTCGATCTCACGTTTTATGATTTAGTACCTAATTTAAAACAATTGAATTCGCTTTTACATGTGAGCAATAACAAATCATTTGTTCCATTGGGTTTTTTTGATGAATTTGCTATCCCCAAAAGACCATATGAATTGCCTATGTCTTATGATCATATTTATATTAGTAATAATAGTAACATAATTGGATGCAACTCTAGGTATCTATGCGATGCATTGCAGACATATCCAGATAGTGTCTTTATAGAAGGAAATGGAGCGGATTGTACAATTGATAAAATTAATGAGTATTGCTTGTCTTCAACGGATGAAGATGGCAAGCCATTAATTCTTCTATACCCTAATCCAGTTAATGATTTCTTGTATTTGTCGGAGGAATACCAACAGGTGTTTACTTATAGAATATATCTAGCATCTGGGGATTTAGCACTAGTTGGTGAGGTTTATGAAAAAGGAGAAATTGATGTAAGCGGTCTTCCATCTGGAATATATACTGTAGAATGTATTAATGATGAAAGGATATTAACAAGACAACGTTTCATGAAATTATAAAACCCTCATAAATTAATAGAAATCCACTCAAAAAATAATACTTTTCCTAAATATATCCACTTTACTTTTTACTAACATTCCAAGTTTCAATAACTTCTATCATCTTAGATGTCATTGTTGTTGGATTATAATCGTATTCGGTAAATTCGGTATTCCATATTTGTGTATTTCCTCCATTCAATATAACTTCAAATAAAGAAGGTTGTCCAGATACCGTGATACCATTACCGTTTTGAAGAATTATTCTTTCAGGCTCAGGTTGATAATACCAGTTGATACTGCTGGGAAAACTACCGATATTAATACTACCTTTTTCCTTTGTGATAAATTCTAGATTAACTATCCTTTGACCAGATTCTTGGCTGCCATCTTCAAATGTTTTAACAAAATCAGCAGTTCCCGCCCAGACACCAATTAAGTTATCTCTATCGTTTTCCCAACTAGTCGTTTCCGTTTTTTTACAAGATGATATAAATAATGTTATCCCAAGGATTATTATAAAATTCAGTAATTTTTTCATATTGTATATGTTTTACTTTTTAGATTAATCGATTTCCCTCATTATTTCCAATTCCTTTTCTTCCTTCCACCTTCCACCTGTAAAATCTGGGAATGGCAAAGGCAATGAATTACTGGCAACTGATATTTCGGATAGGGGAGTGAGAGCCGACCACATGACCCCATCATAAAGGTTGATATCTAGTGGCAAGCCTTTATTGAGACAAGTGATCAGTCGATACATCATGACAAAATCCATGCCTCCATGCCCTTGTTTAAATGATTCAGATGTGGATTTCATTTTTTTAATCAATGGGTGGGTATATTCTGCTTTGTACTTTTGGTATTCATCCTCTGGTAGCCATTTATGTCCCCAAGCTTGAGAGTCCTTTGGCTCCACATACAATCGACTTGGGTAGCCATCATGGACTGCATTGGTGCCGACTACTTTATTAATTCTAGAGTAAGGTCTGCCTGTATGTACGTCAAATTGCAATAAGATAGTTTTGCCTTTTTCTGTCTTGATAAGGGTATTATTCATGTCACCACACTTGATCTTGGCATATGGTGAGTTTGATCCTGCTGCTTTGCTTAGATTGAGTTCTCTAGACGACATAGAAGTTAAATGACTAAAAGTATCCCCACGTCCTATTTTCATATAGTTGCTTATAGGTCCAATGCCATGTGTTGTATAAAGATTACCATCTCGATCTGTATGGTGTTTGATTCGCCACTGATTTTCATAGTAATCATCACTGAGGAGCAATGATCTTAAGTCATGTAAATATGCTCCTTCGGCATGGGTTAAATCTCCAAATACGCCTTGCTCTATCATGTTTAAGACAAACAACTCTTCGTCATTGTAGCAACAGTTTTCGATCATGATGCAGTGTCGTTTTGTTCGTTCTGCTGTTTCTACAAGTTGCCAACATTCTGACAATGTGTAGGCTATTGGAACTTCGCTGGCTACATGTTTGCCATGTTCCATTCCGTATAATGACATCGGAGCATGCCATTCCCAAGGGGTAGTTATCACTAATAAATCTACATCATCTCTTTTGGCAATTTGTTTCCAGGCATCATCTGAACCGAAATAACCTTTTGGTGTACTTTTCTGCCAAGGTTTCATCTTGTCTATGACTTTATTGACTTTTGCTTCCCTAAGATCACACAAAGCGACTATCTCGGCTGTGCCATTTTCCACCATCCATTGCATCATTTCTACCAAGGTATATCCTCTATTCCCAAGTCCAATGACAGCTACTTTTACCTTTTGGATTGGCTCAGCTTTATAGCCCATCATACTTCCATTAATAGGGATGGCAGTACTATCAATCATTTTAGAAATAGCTCTCGCTGAAATACTACTCTGTGACCCAATAACAGCGGTAGCTCCTAATACTGATTTAAGAAATGATTTACGATCCATGAGTTATGATTTGTTTTGCCTCCAAATGTATTAATTTTTATCTAAATATTTTTAATAGCAATTACTTAGAATGCACTAATTAGGAAACTTACATTAGTAAATATGTAGTCGAAATGGTAAATAGGTAGACTTATTTTCTTTGGTAGGCCCTTTGTTCTATTGATTTAAAAATATTAGACCCAATATCGTTAGAATGTTCAACTTCAACCAATAAAAATAATTGACTTTTTGAGAGTTTTAGAACGCTCAAGTATTTATTTTCTATACCCTCAGGTTCAGAATCAAAGATAATACTACCGATAATTTGTGAAGATGTATTATCAGGTTTTATTCCCCATACTCCTTTACTTGATATGTTGACCGACCCTTCAAAATCTAATGTATAAGTTAAGTCTTCATTAAGATTGATACATTTAGCATTAAAAACCCAACTGCCGACAAGATTTTCATGTGATATGGGGAGTGAGTTTATTTCAGGTATTGATAGCACAACTTCCTTTTCAAAACAAGATATTTGAACCAAACACATCGAAAAAAAAAGAATCATAGAATAAACTCGAAACATAGAATGTTCGTTTAGGCAGTGAAAATCATATTTTGGTAATATAATGAAAATACTATTTAACTACAGAGATTAAAACTGTTTGATGCTCTTTTTCACTGCTTGTTTTTACAAAATAAGATCCCGACGTCACATTTTTTGACAATTGATATTCCTTCATAGGCTCCCAAGATTGTACGGTTCTGCCTTGCATGTCTATAAGCTCAACATTTGTCATATTGGGTTGAGTTGTGTTTAAGGAAAATACTGAAGTGATGGGGTTCGGAGATACTGATATTTGAGATTGAATATTGGTTTTAATATCAGCAGTGTTCGTTAGTTTTTCCATTGATTCTACTACAAATAAACCTTCCTGCATGTCAGATACTAAGATGTTACCTGACGGAAGTAAAGGATAAACTCCCCATGCTCCTTGATATTTACCATCTTTAGTTTCTCTTTGCGAAGTAGGGTAGTGCATAGCTCTAACAGGTGTGGCAGGATTAGAAATGTCAAATACCTGTAATCCATCAAAATAGTAGGAAACATATAAGAAATCCCCAGATACTACTTGATTGTGAGGGATGCTTTTTGGAGAGACTGCATCACAATCAAAAACGCCTTCAATTTTTAAGTCTGGAGACTGAGTTAGGTTAACCACTTTCATTGCAAATCCGTGATTTTCGTCTGCCATGTAGTAATAATTTCCATCAGTACTAGCCCAACCTGAGTGATTATAGCCAGCTTCTGGGTATTCGCTAGTGGATAGTACAGTCACTATTTTAGCAGAATCAGGTTTTGTGAAATCAGCAATCATTAGTCCTTGATAGCCAGCATTGATAAAAGCTATGCCCTCTCTTACATAGAGATCGTGAGACCCTGCTGGTAAAGGGAAACCTTCAATGTTCGTATAAGTAGCTACTTTCTTAGGATTGGTTGGCTCAGATATGTCTAAAACAATAAATGGTCCGTAGGAAATTGCTCCATAGAGCAAGGCAGTAGTTGTATCAATAAAAATGTTATGCGATCGTCT
>JBBKVK010000119.1:0-16370 GCA_037968395.1 Saprospiraceae bacterium
ATAGAAACAATTTTGGAGACTACTAAGGTTTCAAAGGCTCTCAAGCAGGCACAGGAGATAGCAAGTCACGGTGATACCGTCTTGTTATCCCCTGCATGTGCCAGCTTTGATCTCTTTAATAACTATATAGATCGAGGAAATCAGTTTAAGGAAGGGGTGAAAGAATTGATAGTTGATAGTTGACAATTGATAATTGACTATGAACTAACTAACTAAAAACTAAAAACTACTAACTAAAAACTACTAACTAAAAACTACTAACTAATAAAATGACAAACGTAATAAGACTATATCAGGATTTAAGAGGTGACAGAGCTGTTTGGCTGATTGTGGCTCTTTTGTCATTGATGTCTGTATTGTCAGTTTATAGTTCAGCAGGAAGTATGGCTTTCAAAATGAGGGATGGCAATACTGAGTTTTATTTGATCCAACAGTTGGTTTTTATATTGACAGGATTGGCCTTATTAGTATTGTGCTATAGGCTTGATTACACTGTTTACAGCAGATTAGCTCCGATTCTAATGGTATTGACAGTTCCATTGTTATTATACACTGTGGCATTTGGTACGGAGATAAATGATGCTAGAAGATGGATTACTATTCCGTTAATTGACAAGACTTTTCAGACATCTGATTTTGCTAAAATAGCCTTAATACTATTTGTGTCAAAGTCATTAGCGACAAAGCAAGAGTACATCAAAGACTTTAAAGGTGCTTTTTTACCTATTATTTTTCCTGTTGTATTAGTATGTGCATTGATTGCTCCTGCAGATTTATCTACAGCGGCTTTACTGTTTGTAACATGTTTGGCAATGATGTTTGTAGGAAGGGTATCTCTTAAGTATGTTTTCCTTTTGATATTATTAGGTGTGTTAGTAGGTGCCATCATATTCGCAATTGGATTAAGTTTTCCTGAGTATGTGAGGGTAGATACATGGATATCTAGGGTAAACGAGTTCTTATATTCGGATGGTGGAGATCAAGTACAACAAGCCAAAGTAGCTATAGCAGAAGGTGGTTATTTTGGAGTAGGTCCTGGTAATAGTATACAACGTAATCATTTGCCATTTGCCTATGCGGATTGTATTTATGCTATAATTTGTGAAGAATACGGTCTTGTTGGAGGCTTTGTGGTACTAGGGCTTTACTTGTGGTTGTTGATCAGATGTATTTCTATAGTAACAAAGAGTCCAAAGGCTTTTGGAGCTATATTGGCTATGGGCTTATGCTTAAATATTGTGGTGCAGGCTTTTGCTAATATCAGTGTATCAGTACAGCTGGTGCCGGCTACAGGATTGACATTGCCACTTATAAGTATGGGTGGTACTTCATTATGGGCTACATGTATTTCTTTAGGGATTATTTTGAGTGTAAGTAGATATGCAGAACAAGCCGAACAAGAAAAGAAACAATTAGAAATCATTGAAGCCTTAGCGAATGAAAGTAATAATTAGTGGAGGTGGCACTGGTGGACATATTTTTCCTGCGATAGCGATTGCAGATGCTCTAAAAGTAGAGGATCCAAATGTTGAAATTTTATTTGTGGGAGCTAAGGGCAAAATGGAGATGACAAAAATTCCAGCAGCAGGGTATAAAATTAAAGGTTTGAATGTAGCAGGTTTCCACAGAAAACAACTGCTTAGGAATTTATCATTCCCTTTTAAACTGATGAGTAGTATGTGGGCTGCGGTCGATATTGTTCGCAGTTTTAAGCCAGATATAGTTGTAGGAGTTGGTGGTTATGCCAGCGGACCTACGTTAAAAGCGGCTTCATGGTTAGGAGTGCCTACCGTGTTACAAGAGCAAAACTCTTATGCAGGAGTTACGAATAAATTATTAGCTAAAAAAGCTAAGAGAATATATGTGGCATACAAAGGTATGGACAGATTTTTTGACAAAAAAAAGATTGAAATATTTGGCAATCCAGTAAGGTTGGATGTTTATAAGCACAATCTTACAATACAGGAAAGTAAAGACATCTTAGGAGTGCATACTACTGGTAAAGTAGTGTTAGTTTCAGGTGGTAGTCTTGGAGCAAGATCTATAAATGAGGCTTTAGCGGCTTCTTATAATGACATTAAGAACAACCCAGAAGTGTTTTTTTACTGGCAAGTTGGCAAGCTATACTTTGAGGAATTCCAAAAGCATAAAGTGGCACAATTGCCTAATGTGATGATGGTTGGCTTTATTGAAAATATGGCGGCAGCTTATAAAATGGCCGAGGTAGTGGTCTGTAGAGCAGGAGCTCTTACTATATCAGAATTAACTCTGACAGGTAATACCGCTATTTTGATACCATCGCCAAATGTGGCAGAAGATCACCAGACTCATAATGCAATGTCTTTGGTAGATATAGGGGCAGCAGTGTTGGTTAAAGATGTAAGAGCTAAGGCGGATTTGTCTCAGACAATATTTGACTTATTAAATGATGAAGCTAGGAAGGCTTCTTTGAGAGAAAAAATAACCGGTTTGGGTACAATAAACTCTGCTGAAAAAATTGCAAAAGATATAATTAGGATAATTAATTAGAAGAAATTGTAAGAATGAATATTAATGATCTAAGACATATATACTTTATAGGAATAGGCGGCATAGGCATGAGTGCTTTAGCAAGATATTTTAGGTATAAAGGAATGATGGTGTCAGGTTATGATAAAACAGAAACAGTACTTACTAAAAAGTTAGTAGGTGAAGGAATAAACATTCATTATTTAGATGATTTAAGTTTGATTCCTGAAGATATTGACTTGGTAGTATATACTCCAGCTATTCCTTATTTACACAAAGGGCTTAAGAGGTTTAAAGAGCATAACTCCATACCAGTGTTGAAGCGTAGTGAAGTGCTTGGGATGATCTCAGAAGAAAATGACAGCATTGCAGTAGCAGGCACTCACGGCAAGACTTCTACTACTGGGATATTGGCTCATGTCATGAAGAGTTGTGGTGTTGATGTAAGTGCTTTTGTAGGTGGAATATTGACTGATTACGAGACAAACTATTTTGCAGGCGATAGTAATTGGGTTGTTTTAGAAGCAGATGAGTATGACAGATCATTTTTAACGCTGCATCCTGAGATATCGATATTACAGTCAATGGATGCAGACCATTTGGATATCTATAAGGATGATAAAAGTATTAGAGATTCTTTTGTAGCATTTTTAAATAAGACTTCTTTTGGTGGTAAGTTAATTATCAATCATGATCTAAAGTCCAATTTTAAAAATGCCGAGTGGGAGGAGCTTAAAAGTTTTTATAAATTAATAACTTATGGTATTGATCCTAATGCAACTGTTGTAATAACAGAGATGAAAGTTGAAGATGGTATGTCAACATTTGTTTTAAAGTATAATGGCATTGAGTCTAAAGTGGCTCAGTATTTACCAGGATTACACAATAGGATGAATGCCACTGCAGCGATAATAGCAAGTGTAGAAGCAGGATGTAATCTTGAAAAAGCAATAAATTCACTCTCGATATTCAAAGGAATAAAAAGGAGATTTGAATTTGTAGTAAGGAGGGATGTAACTTATGTAGATGACTATGCCCATCATCCTACTGAACTAAATGCAGCAATATCTGCAGCAAGAGAATTGTTTCCTAATAAGAAAATATTGGGGATATTTCAACCGCATTTATATAGCAGGACAAAGGACTTCGCCTTAGGATTTGCAGAAGCTTTAGATGCTTTAGATGAAGTAGTGTTAATGGATATATATCCTGCAAGGGAAGAACCAATAACAGGAGTAGATAGTAACATGATATTAAAAAACATAATTAATGAGCAAAAGAGCTTATTGGATACGAATGAAATTTTAAATAAAATAAGACAAAAAAACTATGATGTGGTAATGACTTTAGGAGCAGGAGATATTGATCTATTGGTCCCTGAAATCAAAAACATATTAATGCACTAAATGGATAAAAACAAACTACATAGAATCAGATCAAGAGTATTGTGGACGATAGCAATGGCTACAATCGCAATGCTTATGGTTGCCTCAATCCAAAGAAAGATGGTAGGCGACTTGGATGAGGTAGTAGTTGCTATTAAGCCAATTATTGGAGACAATAACCTTATTAATGATAAAGAAGTACTGACTTTTTTTCAAGAGTATTTAGGTTTTAGTTTGGAGTCTGCTGATGTAAAAGATCTTGATCTTAGAGAGCTGGAAGAGATGCTCAATCAAGACGAAAGGATTAAGACATCTCAAATATTCGTAGATGGTAAAAATAGATTGAACATATGGATTATTCAACGGCAACCAGTAGTAAGAATAATGGATGGGATCAGATCTAGTTACTATCTTGACGATGAAGGTAAGCAACTGCAAGTAAGGCCTAAATCAGCAATAAGAGTACCAGTCGCAACGGGTAATATTGAGCTGTATCAAGCAGAATTATTTACGACTGACAAAGAATCAAGATTAAGAGAAGTCTTTGAAATTGCAAAATACATTCAAGCTGATCCAGACCTTAATCCATTGATTGAACAGATAGATGTAGAATCAGATAATGAAATAGTATTGATTCCAAAAATAGGCCGCCATGAGTTGACCTTAGGAGATGCTAAAGACTTAGAAGATAAATTTGATAATTTAAAAATAATGTATAAAGAAGGTTTGCCCAGAGTAGGTTGGCGTAGATACAGTGTACTACATCTAAACTATAAAGGTCATGTACCAGCAACTTTAAGAAAATAGTTAATCCTCCATAAATGATATTGGCATGAACTACAATAAAAATTTTTCTAATATGAAAAACACAGACAACAACAACACAATTGCAGTAGCATTGGACATTGGTACCACTAAAATATGTGCTATTGCTGGACGACTCAATGAGTACGACAGATTAGATGTGCTGGCATTTGGAACAGTAAAATCTGAAGGTGTGGCCAGAGGAGTTGTCTCTAATATAGACAAAACTGTAAAGGCAATACGTGAAGCTGTAGATATAGCTGAAAAGTCATCTGGGTGTATTTTTAAAAGAGTGCATGTTGGGATTGCTGGCCAGCATATTAAGAGTCACCATCATATGGGGTATCTAACAAGATCTGATCACAATGCTGAAATTACAAAGGCAGATGTTCAAAAGTTGATAGATAACATGCAAAGAATTGCTTTACCAGCAGGGGATAAAATCTTACATATCATTCCACAAGAGTTTACCGTAGATGATGAAAAAGATATCGTTGACCCAATAGGCATGAGTGGTTACAAGCTAGAAGCAAACTTCCACATAATAACAGGTCAAGTATCTGCTTCGAAGAATATCATGAGATGTATCGAAAAAGCGGGACTTGAGATAGCTGATTTGACTTTAGAGCCTATAGCTTCATCTTCAGCAGTATTAAGTGATGAAGAAAAAGAAGCTGGTGTAGCTCTTATAGATATAGGTGGAGGAACAACTGATATCACGATTTTTAAAGATAATATTATCAGACACACAGCTGTTATACCATTTGGAGGTAATATCATTACTGAAGATATTAAAGCAGGTTGCACAGTACTTCATGATCAAGCTGAGAAACTTAAAACAAAGTTTGGATCGGCATTGGCTGAAGAAATAACAGATAATAGGAATATCATCATTAAAGGGATGAAAGGGAGAGAGGCTAAATCTATTTCAGAAAAGAATCTTTCTAGAATCATCCAGGCTAGAGTAGAAGAGGTATTTGATTACGTGTTATGGGAGATCAAAAGATCTGGCTATGAAAAGAAATTATTGGCAGGGATGGTTCTTACAGGCGGAGGAGCATTATTGAAAAATATTGAGTTGTTAGTTCAATACCATACAGGTATGCATGCTCGAACAGGTGAACCTATTGAGCATTTGGCTCATGGGTATGCTAAGGAATTAGCTTCCCCGATCTATGCTACTGCTGTAGGATTGTTAAAATATACGATAGACAATATGGTGGATGATGGATATACTTATGTCATTCCAGAAGCTGTAGTAAAGAAAAATGAAAAATTATTAATTGGCCAAACGATTATGCCGGATGAGCCAATGAGGATGCCAGATACAAACGAATCTATACTAGAGGAGGTTGAAGATGGGCCAACAATGGAGCATAAGTTTATGAATTTTGTAAGGAAGGTAAAGTCTTATACAAAGGACTTTTTTGAGCCGACACCTGATCATGAATTATAATCACCATTTGTTAAAATAATTTTATTTTTAAAAAAGAAAATTCACAATTATGAAATTCGATATACCTAAAGAGAAAAAATCAATTATCAAAGTTATTGGTGTAGGTGGCGGTGGCGGAAACGCTGTCGGTAACATGTACAAACAAGGGATTATTGGAGTAGATTTTGCGATTTGTAATACGGATAACCAAGCAATGGAGCATAACCCAGTGATGACTAAAATCACTTTGGGACCTAGCTTAACTGATGGCCGAGGTGCAGGTTCTAAGCCAGAAGTGGGCAAAGAAGCTTGTATAGAATCCATAGATGATGTAAGGAGTTTTTTACAGGATGGCACTAAGATGTTGTTTATCACTGCAGGTATGGGCGGTGGTACAGGCACAGGTGCTGCTCCAATCATTGCTAAAGCTGCTAAAGAGTTAGGTATTCTTACAGTAGGTATTGTTACGCTACCCTTCAATTTTGAAGGAATGAGAAGGAAAAGACATGCCCTAGAAGGCTTAGAAAATCTAAAGAAAAACGTCGACGCAATCCTTGTAATATCTAACGATAAAATGAGAGATATACATGGTGATCTTTCTTTAACACAGGCTTTTGATAATGCTGATGATGTATTAACTACTGCAGCCAAGGCAATAGCAGAGATTATTACAGTCCCAGGTTATATCAATGTAGATTTTGAAGATGTAAATTACGTGATGAGAGACAGTGGCGTTGCCCTCATGGGTAATGGTACAGCTGAAGGAGAAGGTAGAGCTCGTAAAGCGATCAATCAAGCATTAAATTCTCCATTGTTAGAAGAAAATGATATTAGAGGTGCTAAACACATTTTGTTGAATATTTCGTCTGGTAATAAGGAGGTAACAATGGACGAAATTGGTGAGATTACTGATTTTGTGCAAGAAGAAGCAGGATATGGTACTGACCTTATCTGGGGTAATTGCTTTGATGAGACGCTAGGTGATAATATAAACATCACTTTAATTGCAACAGGATTTGAAGCAGGTGCAAATAAAAAGCAAATCAAAGAAGTAGAGCCCAAAAAGGTTGCACTAGAAGACGATTTTGAGCACATCTTGGAGAAAGATATATATAATATTGTAGATGTAGATTCTCCATCAGCTAATACCATTGATTTTGATACAAATGAGGTAATGAAAACAATGGAATCATTAGGCATGAAGACAGCACCAATGAAAGACCCAATCCAATTGCGTAAAGAATTGGAGGAAAGAAATAAAAGAATTGAAACAGAGAACGCCAGAAGATCATATTTAAGAAAAAGCACTACTATCCCTTTGGACAGTAATGATGCCTTAGAGCATGCTGAAAAAACACCAGCATATCTAAGACGGGGAATAAAATTGGAAGACGAAGAGGATCAGAATCATCAAGTAGCAGGTATAAGTCCTGTCTATGTGGATGAAGAGGGTACTATAGTTCAGAATGGAAACTCATACCTGAGAGAAATAGCAGACTAAGAATCGTCTTTTTTTATTCCTATCTTAATTAAAATTGAGATGGTTTATTTCAGCCCGGCATACTTAACCGGGCTTTTTTTATGTACATATGCGAAATGTGTTGTCATTAAAGTAGAGTAAAAATGATACAATAATTATGATTATTTTAGAATCAATATGAAATAATTCGATATATCTTTGTAAGTTAATTATTCTTTTCATCTTAAATACATTTCAAAATGGTAAAATCATTATTGGTTCTGATTATTACACTTTCTTTTAGTTTTGTTTATTCACAACAAGAATATACTTGGGCAGATTATAATTTATCGTTTACCCTTGCTGATGACTTTGTCGAAGCAACTAGTACACCTGAAGAGTTTTCTGCCATTGGTGATGGAATGGAAATGTCAATTATTCCGTTTAATGATGGATCTATAGACAAAAACGATATTGTTGGTTATACTATGTCAATTGCAGCTTCTCTTGAGTTAAGTCGTATGGATGAAATTAGCACGATCAATATCAATGGCTTTACTGGAGGATATGCTGAGGGCGAACAAGATGGGGAAAGACTTTTTATTATGGGTTTGATTGACCCTGATTCAGATAGTAACTTTTTTGTAATCATAAGCTTTCAAGATGATGATGAAAATGCAAGTAAAGAGGCTATCAATATTTGTAAGAGTATAAAGAAGTATTAAATTATCTATATAAATATCTCGTTTTTATACGCTTAATAGAAGTGCATAACTTCATTTGGCTGTATTAACAAAATCTTATTATACATTTTTAGATTTAATGCTAGCTCAATTGGATAAAATAAGTTAACTCAGTTATATTTTACTCTTTCTTTATCACAACTAATAATATTACCTTTTCTACATCTTGACTAGGATTGGTGTTATAGCTATTTGTTCATGATTATTGATTAAATTTGCGGTTGAATATTACAATTATAACCAATGTACACACCAGAAGATCAAATTAGTCAAATCGTTAGTAATCATAGGGGTTATTTTAATACTAACATTACTAAAGACATTTCTTTTAGACTATCACAATTAAAGAAATTTAAAAAGATACTCAAAGAAAACGAAGGTTTCATGATAGCTGAGATCTACAAAGACTTCAAAAAATCAGAATTTGAGACGTTAACCAATGAATTGTTTTTGGTGTATGAGGAGTTAGACACGGCAATAAAAAATATAAAATATTGGTCATCTAAAAAGAGTATAAAAACGAATTTGGTCAACTTACCTGGTACAAGTTATCAATATCCAGAACCTTATGGAGTGAGTTTGGTTATCGGAGCATGGAATTATCCTTATCAACTTTCTTTTTCTCCATGCATACCTGCAATAGCTGCTGGCAATACTGTGATATTAAAGCCCAGTGAGATCCCAAGCCATACGAGTGCTGCAATGGCTAAAATTATCAATGAAAACTTTGACCCTAATTTCTTTAAAGTAGTCGAAGGTGGGATACCAGAGACATCGGAGTTGTTAAAACAAAAGTTTGATAAGATATTTTTTACGGGTAGCGTCCCAGTTGGTAAGATAGTATATAAAGCTGCGGCTGAGCACATGACACCAGTTACGTTAGAATTAGGTGGCAAAAGTCCAGCAATCGTAGCGGAAGACTGCAATTTGGCTATGACAGTAAAACGGTTAATTTGGGGTAAATTCCTTAATTCTGGACAAACATGTATTGCTCCAGATTATGTTATGGTACATGAATCAATCGAAAAAGAGTTTTTAAAATTAGCAAAATTAGAGATAGAAAAAAATAAGTATTCATTTGAAAACGGCAATTATCTACAAATAATTAATGATAAAAATTTTGATCGAATATCCAGTATGATTCCTCCTGATAAGCTTTATTGTGGAGGAAAGATTGATAAAGAAGAAAGATATATCGAACCAACAATCCTCAACAACATAACTTTTAAGGATGCTTGTATGCAAGAAGAAATATTTGGACCTATACTTCCTGTCTTAGCCTATTCAAATATTGACGATGCTATCACAAAAATTAAGACATTAGATAAACCATTGTCACTTTATGTGTTTACGAGTAGTAATAAGACCAAAAAGAAAGTATTAAAACAAGTCTCTTTTGGAGGAGGAGCAATTAATGAAGTCATAATGCATATCAGTAATCCTCATCTAGCATTTGGAGGAGTTGGCCCAAGTGGAATAGGTAGCTACCATAATGAGGCAGGGTTTAGGACTTTCTCTCATTATAAAAGTATTCTAGAAAAACCTACTTGGATAGAATTACCTTTGAAATTTTCACCTTACTCGAAGACAAAACTTACTTGGATTAGAAGAGTATTTGGAGTCTAACGCAAGATTTTTTAAAACATATCTAATTGATTGAAAAATTGGGAGACTAAATATTTACTTGATAGTATGGTCTTAGATTGGTTTTGTTACATAAACAGTGTTTTATTTGATTGGATTGTGAGGTATAGATTCTTGCACTTCTGAAAGCTGTTTTGTTAATGATTTTCCTGATAATACTCCTAATTTTTAATTGTTGAAGCAATGGTATTAAAGGTGATGTTAATAAATAGGTGACTAAATAATTATAATCATAAAAGGTAATATATTATAATTGCGTTTTATTTGAGCTTTCTTACTTCAGAAATGGCGTTCAAGTTTTAATAAATAAATTTTTCTTCAATTTTGCCAAAACTTAACATTGAGGTAACATTGACTAATGTATTTTTGCTATTTAATATTTTAACCAACTAATGACTATATCAAGATTAAAATATTTTTTAATTGTACTACTATTTTTACCAACTTTTCTTTTTAGCCAAGTCAAATTAAATTCATTTGGCAAAGGCATTGTTTTTCAGGCAAAAGATACCTCGTTCTATTGTAAAATGAATTTTAGAATTCAAAACCTAATATACAATGAATGGAGTGGAGAAAACAATACTTTTAGTGAGTTCAATTCTAATTCTAGAATAAGAAGATCTAGATTAAAATTTTCAGGTTGGGCAGTTGACCCCAAAATAGAATATAAAATTGAAGTTAGTTTTTCTAATAATGATACAGGTGGTGGATCAGGTATAGAATTTAATAAAACATCAAATTTATTACTCGACGCAACAGTAAGTTATAATTTTTTTAGGAACTTAGAGATTAAACTTGGTCAAACAAAGTTAGCAGGCAATAGAGAACGGGTTATATCGTCAGCTGATTTGCAGTTCGTTGATAGGTCAAGGCTAAATTCACGATTTAATATAGATCGAGATTTTGGCATATTTTTGTTGAATAAGCATCAAATATCTTCTTCTTTTATATTGAAAGAAAGTGTATCAATGTCTCAAGGAGAGGGTAGGGATGTCACTATTGGATATAATGGAGGTTATTGTTACACTTTTAGAGTGGATGCTTTACCTTTTGGTGAATTTAAGTCTAAAGGTGATTATGTTAGTTCTGCAATCGCTTATGAAGAAACACCAAAGCTGAACATTGGAGCTACCTATTCTGTCAACAACAATTCTGTAAGAGAGCGAGGTCAATTAGGTAATTTTATTTTAGACAATGGCCAGTATCTTGGAAAGACAACTAATGTTTTTTTTGCTGACCTAATGTATAAATACAAAAACTTAAGTATTCTATCAGAATATGCCAATAAGTGGGCAATTGATAATCAGCCCATCATATTCAATGATAATGGAACAATCATTGGTAAGCTATATACAGGAGAAGCATTTAATATTCAAGCAGGATATATGTTGGGTAAGAATTGGGAAGCGGCAATAAGATATACAACAGTGAATCCAACTCCATCAATAGCTGAAAAAAACACAGAATATACAATAGGAATAAACAAATTTATCAAAGGACATAAGTTGAAAATCCAAACTGATTTTACTTACAGCGACCTTGATATATCATCAGATTATATTTTTTGGAGAACACAAGTTGAATTTCAATTTTAAATAAATTAAACCCTCATTAAAATGAATTTTGGATTTTCAGATTTTCTTACGATTATTGGGTCATTAGCATTTTTCATCTACGGGATGAAAATGATGAGTGATGGCATACAAAGAGCTGCTGGTTCTCAATTGAGAAACATCTTGAGGACTATGACTCGTAATAAGTATCTTGGGGTGCTTACGGGCTTCATCACTACAGCTATAGTGCAGTCTTCATCAGCGACGACAGTGATGACTGTGAGCTTTGTAAATGCTGGACTTATTTCTTTGGTAGAGTCTGCAGGAGTAATGATGGGAGCTAATATCGGTACTACGATTACTGGCTGGATCGTATCTATTTTAGGTTTTAAAATAAAGCTAAGTGCCTATTCTATTCCTTTATTCGCTATAGGAGTACCAATGCTTTTTGCTCAAAGAGGTAAGTTAAAATATTGGGGTGAGTTTTTAATTGGATTTGCCATACTATTTTTGGGTCTTACCTACTTAAAAGATGCAGTTCCTGATATTGGAGATAATAAAGATGCTTTTAATTGGATAGCAAATTGGTCAAATTATGGTATATTATCAAGGCTGCTCTTTGTACTGTTAGGAGCCTTAGTTACAATCATTGTTCAATCTTCAAGTGCTGCAATGGCCATTACGCTAACTCTTGTATATACAGGATGGTTGCCATTAGATGTAGCAGCTGCAATGGTATTAGGTGAAAATATTGGTACTACTATCACAGCTGAACTTGCTTCATTAGTTGGTAATACTGCAGCAAAAAGGTCAGCCAGAATCCATTCCATGTTTAATATAGTTGGTGTCTCTTGGATGGTCATTTTAATGCCATTAATACTACCTTATTTAAGTGGTTTTGTAGAAGCTTTTTCACACCTTTTTGATGGAGCTGTTAAGACAGAAAAAGATTTAGACCATATTCAAATATTAAATACATATGCTTTAGCAGCATTCCATACTACTTTTAATTTATTAAATGTATTAATTATGTTGCCATTTGTGGGGTGGTTAGTTAAAGTTGCAATAAAGACCGTGCCTGATTTAGATGAAGATGATAACCACAAGATTAAATTTATCTCCTCCGCATCTAGAACACCCGAATTAGCTACTATAGAGCTTCAAAAAGAAACAGCTCATTTTGGAGAAATTGTAAGTAAAATGGCAGATTTCTTTGATAAATTGATAAACAGCACTAAGCAGAAGGAGAAATCAAAAATGATTAAAAAACTTAGTAAGTATGAAATGATTACCGATAGTATGGAAATTGAAATTACTGAATTTATTACCAAACTGGCTGATCAAGAAATGACGCCTAAAACAAGTATGAGATTAAGAAGTTTCCTTAATATTTGCAATGATTTAGAGAGAATTGGAGATATTTATTTCCAAATTTCGAAGACTTTTGAGAAAAAAATGGAAGACAACCTATACTTCTTACCAGAACAGAGCAATAATCTGAATATAATGAACGACAAACTTATAGAGGCATTTCAGATCATGGTGACAAACTTAAATTCCCCAAGTTACGACAGTGTCAATAAGAAATCAGCGATGGAGGCTGAAAGGCAAATCAATGAATTGAGAGATCAATTTCGTAAAGAAAACCTTTCTAAATTAGGAGATCCAGAGTATAATGTCCAATCTGCAATGATTTACAATAATGTATTCTCTTCATTAGAAAAAATTGGAGACCATATAATAAATATTACTGAGTCTATAGTAGGAGAGATTTAATCTATCACATAATACATATATTAAGCACAAAGGCAAGCAGAAATTCAAGTATTAGCTTGCCTTTGTTTTTATAATCCTTTCTTAATCATAAAGCGGGTTTAAGCACTAATACAAGTAAATCTAGTTTTGATTAGTATTTATTGGTGTAAATAGAATTCTATTTCAAAGAATACGAAATTGTCTTTTCATGCCCCGGTTGGAGCTATTTCATTCGAAAAACATACTTAACATAAAGTCATATAAAGCTCACAAAGCTTAACATCGACTTTTAACCATTAACTATTTTCCTTTGCCTTTAATTAACACCATGACAGTATAAATTAATATCTTAAAGTCTAGACTTAGACTCATGTTTTCGATATAAAGGATATCAAATTTCATTCTTTGTAACATCTGCTCTAAATTAGATGCATATCCATATTTTACTTGGCCCCACGAAGTTATGCCTGGTCTAACCTTTAATAGATGTTTATAATGCGGAGCTTCGGCCGATATCAAGTCTATATAATGTCTACGTTCTGGTCTTGGTCCAACCAAAGACATTTCACCTTTAATTACATTCCAAAATTGAGGGATTTCGTCTAGTCTGTATTTGCGCATTATTCTGCCCCACGGAGTCACTCGTGGATCGTCTTCACTAGATAATTGAGGTCCAAGTTTTTCTGCATCAGTGTACATAGACCTAAACTTTATAATATTAAACTCTCTACCATTTAAACCAACTCTTGGCTGAAGGAAGAATATGGAACCATTAGAAGACAATTTTACTCTTATGATTATTAGTAATATAAATGGAGCCAGTATGGTCAAAGCAATCAGACTAGCACCTATATCAATGATCCTCTTTATCGTTTTTTCATGTTGAGGCATAAGATCTTGTTCTACAGCAATAAGGACAGCGCCGTAGACATGATTCATCTTGACATTACCTAATATAATGTCATACATATCGGGTATGACTTTTATCAGTAATTGGTCAGAGTAATCGAATAATGTGTCAAATACACCTTTTATTTTTGAGTGTTCAGACGTTTCAACAGCGATAATTACCTCCTCTATCCCCATAGATTCAATAATGTTGGGTAAATCTGAAATTTTACCAAGTTTTGGGAGCTTTTCTTCTAATAGATTGTTACTAATCCCATTACTATCTATAAAACCTACAAAGTTGTGTCCTAAACTGTATGGACGTGATGTTACTTCTTGGTATAAATCATATCCATTTTTATCACCTCCAATTATAATAGTATTATATCCTACTTTTCCAGCTCTCAACCTTTTATTTGCAGAAGTCAATATTATCATTCTTACTACAGATGTAATAGTAAAATGAATAAGGAATAATCTCAGAAATGAATAAAAATAGTCCTGATGATCGCTGTTTAAGTCATCAATTAATACTACAAAGTATAATACCAAACTACCAAAAAACGAAAGTACAAGCGTCTTCTTTAATGCATCTATTCTAGAATATCGATATAGATCTTTGTATTTGTCAAATAAATTGTACAACAATACCCAAAACAAGGGAATTAACACAAGGCCCATATGGAGCTTTTCGTCACCTAATATTTCTGACCATTTGCATTCTCCAGTTTCAATAAATTTTCTATAAACAAAGAATACAAACCATGCCAGCATTGCTGAAAGGTAATCGGTGATTCTGTATAATATGACCCCTAATCGGGTTTCTTTTTTCAATTAAAAGTGTACTAATTTCACATTGTCTAGATAAATTTGGTCTGTGCCACTGCCAGAATGTTCCATTAAGAATTTAACTCTGTAACTTATGACTTTTGAATCAGTAAATAAATCTGTAAAATCTATGTAAGCTCGTTTCCATTCTGTGTTGCTAACAAAAACTGAGTGATAATTTTCAACAATTCCATCATTGGTGACCAAAATATAACCAACATAAATTTCGACATCTGATAAATAGTCAAATTCAAAAAAGGTAGCACCATTAGAGTTGTCTTCTCTTAAAAATTCAGTATTGGTAGTGAACTCTGCATTTTTTTTATCTCCAGCAAGTTCAATCAAACCACTAAAATTTCCACCATTACTTTCTAAGTTTGTTCTTATAATGGTTGTTTCAAAGTTTCCGTCCAAATCTTTTGTAAATGAAGTCCCAACTTCAAAATCATCTAATATATCAAACTTAGCTGTATTTCTATAAGTAAATTTAGGAGCTAATTCAAGTTCTTGCTCTTTTTCGAGGTTTTGGTTAACTATTATTGGATCATAAAATGGATAACTCAAAGATTGATTTTTTGCACCATTAGGCTTAACACCTGCATTGATTCTGATCTGCATTTCTGCTCCAGAAGTTATTATAGGAATCCTAGCGGGAAGAGGATAAATTCCAAGATTTAATTCATCTACGGATACCCATACATCTTCGATTTGATGGCTAGGATAACCTTGTTCAAGTGTTGTTTCTAATTGTACATCGTTTATCACCAAAAAGGCTGGGATAGGAGCTCCATTGTCAGAAAGTGAGCAGCTTTCTAGAAAAAGTAAACATAAAATTATTATAGTAAGGTGTTTCAAAATCAATTGTTGTTTTAATTATAATCAAGTAACGTTACAGAATTCAAATGATGGATAGATATTGTGCTCTATTAATATGATTCGTTTCTTTAATTAGCTAAGCGGACAAAAATAAGGTTTCTTTTATGATTATCACATAATTTCTTTTTTTGTCAATTTACTTTTTATTTAGTTAAGTATAATATGCCACCAGCTATTGTGATTAATGCCAATAATATAATTCCTAAATTAAATGATTTCCTTATATGATGAGCAAATTCTAGTATGTCATCTTTATGTTTAGGGTACTTGGATAATATTTCTTGTTCTAGCCTATTTTTATCCATTAGTTGTTTCACTTGGAAGTCGACCCTATTGATTACTAGCTTTTTGTATACTGTCATGACTTTGACTCTAAAGTATACATTTAATATAAGTAGAGCTAAAAATGATCCAATAACTATAAAAATTAAAAATTCATACATTTTTACTATTTTAGAGTCTGTAAAAGTATATAAAATTGACATAATATGA
>JBBKVK010000120.1:0-17902 GCA_037968395.1 Saprospiraceae bacterium
TTTTTAACGATTTTTCTTCTTCTTTATAGATAATATAGATTGGGAGATTATGGAATAATCGTATTTGCATCTTCAGGCTCTAAAGAATAAAGAAGGGGAGTAGGTTCCTCCATCATAAATACAGAGTAACACAGAATATTCAGTCTACGTAATTTGTATTTAATTAAAAGCCAGCCTTCTTACTAACATCCAGCATAGCATCAATGCACTTTCTACCTTTCGCAATTACCCAATCTTCTAAGATGATTTCTGGCAACTCATACTTCATGGCTAGATATAATTTCTCCATGGTGTTTCGCTTCATATGCGGGCAGTCATTACAAGCACAAGTATTATTTGGTGGTGCTGGAATGAAGGTTTTGTCAGGCGAGGATAATTCCATTTGATGGAGGATGCCTGACTCTGTTGCAACTATAAATTCTGTAGCTGGGTTTTCTTTAGTATATTTTATCAATTGACTAGTCGATCCGATGAAATCAGCTTGATCTAATATATGAGCTTCACATTCTGGATGTGCGATGAACTTAGCTTGTGGATGTCTGACTTGTAGTTTGGTGATTTTTTCATGGGAGAATATTTCATGTACCATACATGCTCCATTCCATAGTTTCAGTTCTCTGCCAGTCTTCTTTTGAAGGTAAGCTCCTAAGTTTCTATCTGGTGCAAAGATGATTCCTTTTTCCTTCGGAATGGAGTTGATGATCGCTTCCGCATTAGAGGATGTACAACAAATATCAGTCAATGTTTTTAATTCAGCCGTACAGTTTATATAACTCACCACTACATGGTCAGGGTATTTTTCTTTGTATTTTTTAAATAAAGGCGCTGGACAAGAGTCTGCTAACGAACATCCCGCTTTAAGATCTGGCAATAATACTTTTTTGGAAGGATTGAGCATCTTTGCTGTTTCCGCCATAAAATGTACTCCCGCAAATACTATAATATCAGCATCCGTTGCCTCAGCTTTTTGTGAAAGTCCTAAACTATCGCCAATGTAATCTGCGACATCTTGAATTTCAGACTCTTGATAGTAATGTGCTAAGATAATGGCATTCTTGTCTTTCTTGAGCTTATTTATTTCAGCTACAAGGTCTAATGTAGGATCTACTTCAATGTCTAAGTATCCTTTTTTCTCTAATTGTTGCACTGCAGTCGCTTGATCCATTAGGAGTTTATCTTTTAATTAATTAAGTTGCAAAATTATAAAATAAATAAATGTTATCTTTGTTTACAAGCATCTAATAAAAAAAAGATGTCAATTGTTTATGAACTTAAATTTAAAAGACTCGTTAATTTTGTGTTAAACGATTTAGGTTTGAAAATGGTAATAATAATAATATCGTTTATTAAGTACTTGGAACTAATACCAAAGGTGAACGATTAAAAAAACGAAAACTTTAGAGCATTGACAATAAGTAAAACAATGAAAAAAATTGTATCAAATACTTTAGCAGGAGTACTAGGAGGATTATTGTGTTTTGGAGTACTTCAATCAATTAGTCCAAAGGATAAAATTATCTACGAAAAGATAGAAACAGCAATACCTGTTTCACAATCAGTTGTAAGTAGCCCAGTCACTGGACCTTCATTTGTGAATGCGGCAAAGAAAGCAACTGGGGCAGTTGTTCATATTTTTGCAGAAGAGAGTCAAGCACTAGCAAAGAAAAGATATGAAGATCAGAAGAGGAAAAGAAGAGGTTATGGGAATCCTATGTTTGAGGATTTTTTTGGGGGTAATTTTTTTGGAGGGGATTACTTTAGAAGCCAAAATGGATCTGGATCTGGTGTAATTTATACTAAAGATGGCTATATTGTAACTAACAATCACGTAGTAGGTTTTGCGGATAAAATAACAGTTACTCTACAAAATGGTAAAAAATATGATGCTAAGCGTATAGGTACCGATCCTTCGTCAGATTTAGCAGTTATAAAAATAGAAGCTAATAATCTTAAAATTATGGATATTGCTGACTCGGATAAGCTGGAAGTTGGGGAGTGGGTATTGGCAGTAGGTAATCCATTTGACTACTTGACCTCGACCGTTACGGCGGGTATAGTGAGTGCTAAAGGTAGAGACTTAGACATTATTGAAAGTGATAAATCAATAGAAGAATTTATCCAAACAGATGCAGTAATTAATCCTGGTAATTCGGGAGGAGCATTGGTAACGGCTACCGGTGAATTGGTGGGAATCAATACAGCAATTGCTACACCAACAGGTGTATATGCTGGTTATTCTTTTGCAATACCTTCTAACTTGATGAAGGGGATTGTTGAAGATATAATAACCACTGGAGCAGATATTTTTAGAGTAAACCTTGGCGTAGGTGGATACGATGTAGACAATACTCTTGTGAAAGAGTTAGACCTAAAAGTAAAAAAAGGATTTTATGTAGCAGATGTAGAGACAAAAAGTTCTGCAAAATTAGCAGGAATTTTACCTGGGGATATTATTGTAGCAATTAATAATAAAGATGTTACCAATTTTGAAGATATTAGTGAAATATTAAAATTTAGTAAGTCAGGTGACCAAATTAACATAGATGTGTCAAGAAACGGTCAAAAAGTAAAAGTTCCGACTTATTTACGTAAAGGTTTGTAACAATTACAATGAATAAGTTGTTATATAGTTAAAGTTGGTTTTTCGTTTTGTTTTGACAGGTCTGCGCCCATTGGGAGTAGACCTGCTTTTTTTTATTACGATTACCTGACTTTTGAATTAAGATTCCAGAAACTTATTTATCTTTCTATTGTACTTTTATATCTAGCTATGGTATGTTGTATTTTAAGCTGTCATCTAGTCCATGAATCTGGATTCGTACTATGGGATAGGCAAAATTTATCATTACCTAGCTTAGATCCTGCCTCTTCGGCCTAATTCGACAGTGAATTAAGTTAATCATAAAAGCTCAGAGTTATGGTATGCTTGCAAAGGGGTAAAAATTTGGCAGGTAATTGATACTCAGAAATTACTTATAAACAGATTCTGAAATAAGTAACCCAGAAAAGTTAAGATGAAACAATAGTAATGTAATTACTTAAAGTATAGAGAGTCAAATGATTAAACGTTGTCCCCTTATTTGTCCCCCCATATTTATCTAATATTAAATGGGGATTAGGGCTTGTATGTCGTTAAAGTCATACCTTTGAAGATCTAAAAAATGATAATAATAAAACCATGATGACTAATCTAATTCAATCTATTCGGACATTGTTTGTCCTACTTTTCTTTTCGCTAATTGCTAATACTTCATCAAATGCCCAAACAGACAATAAGGTTGATTGGGAAATAATGGGGGGCAATAAAAATTCAACTTTTTACGAAGTGCAAAAGGATTTTTACAATTATTGGGAAGGTAAGAAGCCAAGCAAGGGTACAGGATATAAAGTATTTAAGAGATGGGAAGCATTGATGGAGCCGAGGGTGTTTCCATCTGGTGATTTGTCGTTACCATCTTCAAATTATAATAATTTTCTAACTTGGAAAAGAGAAAATAGAGACTTATTTAATAATAGTGGTACTCGAGCAGGCAATTGGTCAGAAGTTGGTCCTCTTTCAAAGCCATCGGGTTATGATGCAGGGGTTGGAAGAGTAGATTTTGTCAAATTTGATCCACTTAATAGCAATATTATTTATGTTAGTACTCCTGATGGTGGACTATGGAAGACATTAAACGGTAATGCGCCTTTACCAACTTGGACAACTAATAATGACTACCTGTCAGTAATAGGATGTTCTGATTTAGCTATCCATCCTACTAGTACTAGCACAATGTATCTTGGTACTGGGAGTTGGGAGAGTGATAAGAAGAGTATTGGTATATTGAAGACCACTGATGGAGGAGCAAATTGGCAAACAACAGCTTTGACGTGGCCAATCAGTGACCAGTTTGTTATTCGAAGGGTAATTATGGACCCTACAGACCCATTAATTATGTTAGCTGCATCTGATGGTGGAGTATATAGAACAACAGATGGATGGGCTACTCAATCGATTACAAGTTTAGGCCTAGACTACAATGTCCACGATATCAAATTTAAGCCTGGTGACCATACTACGCTTTATGCTAGTGGTAGAACTGGTCTAAGCACTGACATATTTTGGAAATCAATTGATAATGGTGCCACATGGACTGCAGTGACAACTGGGTTGCCTCTTTCTACTGAAACTTCTAGGGTTATACTTGCTACTACGCCAGCAAACTCTAGTTATGTTTATTTACTTGCAGGTAATACTGACAGAGGTTATAAGGGATTATATAGATCTAACAATAGTGGAAGTAGTTTTTCTACTCAATCTACCACTCCTAATATTTTAAATTCAGATATACCTGAATCTGGGAATAATGGACAGGCTAATCATGATCTTGCTTTAACTGTCTCACCGACTAATGTGGACACTGTATTAGTTGGAGGTATCAATCAATGGAGATCGTCAAATGGAGGAGTTACTTGGACTCTACTGACATACTGGAATGGCATGGATCCAGACTATCCAGGTTTTGGGTCGTTAGCTCCATATGTACATGCTGACGTACAATCGATCCAATATTATCCTGGAAGTAGTAGCATAATTTTTACATCTTGTGATGGTGGTATTTCTAAATCCCTAGACAATGGATTAACTTGGATTGATATAAGTAATAATTTGAGGATTGCTCAGCAAACTGATGTAGCTTTAGCAGCTGATGATGGCATTATGATTATGGGCCTTCAGGATATTGGAAACTTAAAAAACACAAGTGGAACTTTTACTTACATCGGTGGAGGAGATGGCGAAGGCACATTTATTGACCGTACAAATAATCAAAACATTGTAGTATCTGACCCAAATGGGAATCATAGTTTTTCTGATGATGCTGGGATAAATAAATATACATTAAATGGGAATGGTTTACCTGTAGGAACTGAATTTTATAGTCCAATTATTCAAGACCCAATCACTTCAACGACATGTTATGCTGGAGGAAGACCAGATTTATGGAAAAGTGTTAATTACCAAGATGCAATTACAAACAGCCATCTTTGGACTTCTATTGGCACACCAAATGGTACAGGTAGTGTAGTTAGATTTGTAGTCGCTCCAAGTGACCCACTAATTATATATACAATTAAAGAGGATGCTGTCTCAAAGACAGTAGATGGAGGTATAAATTGGATGGATGTTACAGGGACTTTACCTGTTTCAAGTGCCTACATGAGTAATTTAGCTATTTCAAATACTAATCCTGATAGCGTGTGGGTGACTTTCTCTGGTTATGAAGCTGCCATAAAAGTATTTAAAACCACAGATGGCGGTGCTACTTGGTCAAATGTTAATTCAGCTGGATTGCCAAATCTTCCTATCAATACCATTGTATATAGGAATAATGATGCAAACGGTGCCATATATATTGGTGCAGATATAGGGGTTTATTATATGGATAACACAAGTTCTACTTGGGTCCCATATTTTAATAATATGGCACATACAAAAGTGACAGATTTGGAGATTTATTATCCTTCATTAAAATTAAGAGCCGCTACTTATGGGAGAGGATTGTGGCAAAGTGATTTGTACAATGCAAATTCAGATTGTTCTATCACAGTGACCAACACCAATGATACAGGTCTTGGGTCATTGCGTCGAGCTATTGAATGTGCTGCTGATGGAACTACCATCCTATTTGACGCTTCAATGACTGATGGTATGGGCAATGATACAATAATGTTAACATCAGGTCCGATTCAGATATCTAAAAATATCAATATTACCCAAACATCTGGTACCATTGTAAGAGTAAGAGCATTAGGTGCAACTGGTCCAATTTTCAAAGTAGAAGGTTCAAAGACTTTTTCCTTAAAATATATAGATCTTTATTCGGCTACAAATATGACAAACAGAGCTTTACTTAATAATGGATCTTTGGTTTTGGAAAATGTAAATATTCATGAAAAGAAGAGCAATGCAGGAGTTGGTACTACATTTACAAATCTAGGAAACTTGCAAATTAAGAGTAATGTTAAGATTATTGTAGACCCTTAACAAATTACCCAAAAATGAATTGTCGTAGAAGCTTACATTTATAGTTTTTCATATTACTAGATGTAAGCTTCTATATATTCACATAAGATAATTCACCAATCTTAAATATTTTTTCTGATAAATTACTATTTCCACATAGCGTGTACCATTAAATATTAAAGATGCTCAGTACTAATAAATTTATTACGGTTTATGATAATGGCATAAAGTACATTGTTTTTATCAATGAAATATTGATGATGCAATCTGATAGTAATTATTCCACTATCACAACGACAAAACGAAAGATATTTACTTCTAAGACCTTAAAGCACTGGTTAGAAAAAATACATAACAAAGCATTTGTGCGAGTACATACTTCATTTGTAATTAATATTAATCATATTGATAGATTTGATCAAATTAACAAGGTAATTTATTTAAATCAGGGTATTCAAGCGAAAGTATCTCGGCGAAAATTAAAAAGTTTGTCATCTAAATTAACCAGTTTAGAATATATTGCAGAGTAAGTTATAAACTTACTATTGATTAGATTAATAAATCAATATTTTTACTTTAAAAATAGTGCATTTTAAGCAATCAACTTTAAAATTGCTCAGCAAACCTATCAAGAGAGTCGTCACGGTCTAAATCTAAACGCTTTCGCAATCGATTTCTGGTTTTCTTTACAGTATCTGGTGACACACCTAATATTGAGGCAATTTCATTACGAGTTAGCTTTAACTTTAGCAATAGAAAAAGTCGTTCTTCTGCTTCGGTTAAGGCAAATGACTTCCTAAGCTTTTGGATGTAACCAGGGTTTGCTTTGTCATAATTGACCTTAAACTCTGACCAATCATCTGATGTTAATATAGTTTGATTAAACAGGCTTTCATCAATATTTTCATCACTTTGAGGTGTTTGCAGTGAATCAGAAATTGCTGAGATTCTATCTTCAAGTGATTTTAAACTTGCATTTTTTCTGATCAAAGTTTGGGTCAATTGTCTTAGGTTCGTAGCATTTTGGGCTAGTTGTTTTTTCATTAGTTCTCGCTTGTTGTAACCAAACCAGATAAGAAGTCCACCAATCGACAACAGGGATGCCAATAGTGCCCAAATTAGATTTATATGGTTTTTTGCTAACTGTAACTGTGTTTTACTTTTTTCTAATTCAAGTTCTTTTTTTTCTTTTTCAAAATTTAATTCTAGTGTTGAAATTTTTTTCTGAACATCAATGCCCATTAAGCTATCCTTTAATTCGTAACGTTTTATTAGGTAGTCCATTGCTTTTTTATAATCCCCAATTTCTTTATGGACTAGGTATAAACCCATATAATTTTTTATCAGAATATTTCCATAATTGTGTTTGGTGTTAAATTCTACACCTTGTTCATAGGCATTTATTGATTTGTCAAATTTTTTCAATCTGCGATAGGCATCAGCTAGGTTATTCATATTGCTAGCTTGAGCATCAAAACGATTGATTTTACCACAATAATCAATGCTTTTTTTAAATTGTAATATTGCTTCATTTGGATCACCCTTTATAGAAAGTAAGCTACCATAGTTAGAATATGCAGTGCATAGGTTTTTGGGTTGGCCAAATTGTTCAAGTATTGGTATTGCCAAGTTGAAATATTGTTGGGCTTCTTCAATATTGCCAGCTAGTCCCGTCATAATGCAAAGTTGCTCATATGATTCACCCACACAAAGTTTATCCCCAGATTCATTGCAAAGCTTGACAGCTAGTTTAAATGTATTAATAGCTTGATCTACATTGTCAGTTTTGATATATAAGATGCCACTTCTAAAGGTAACCCATGCCTGCCAATCTTTATTACCAGACAGTTCAGCTAAACTTTTTGCCTCTAAAATGTATTTGACAGATGCAACAAAATCTTCAAGTTTGATATGGTCGTAAAAGATGTATAAATTCCCGTAAAGTTGCTTTAAAGTATTGTTTTCAGCTTTCGCTTTTTCTAAATATTCATGATGAACAATAAGACCTTCTTCAAGCGTAAGTACAGTGTCTAAATAAAGAGGATCAGCTTCTTCCAGAGTCTTTCTAAAGTTAACTTGTCCATTTGCAATATTAGTAATTAAAAATATGGCAAGCAGAAGGGAAATATGTGTTTTCATAAAATAAAAGGACTTAATTCATTGGAGTTTTCAGGAGTAAAGATAGATAAAATTATAAATATTTTTATAAGTTTCTTTTCATCAGGGCACCCCTATTCATCATCTACACATATCCCAACTCAGCCATCAATAACATCAGCTTCTCAATGGTGACATGTTCCATAATCACTATTTTGTACCATTTTGGATTGTGATGATTGTCGGGCACAAGGCCATATTTAGCTGCAATATCAGCAGAAACAAATTGGCTTTTAATGGTAATGATATTAGACATCGGATGACGATAATACTTTATGTTTTTATCCTTAAGTTGTAGGCAAGTCCATTCTGCTCTTTTTTGTAAAACGAAGATTTTTTCAAACCAACCAAAAGGGCCATTTTTCATCAAGATCATCCATACAGCAACTGCATTGGCACCTGACCTACTCCCTATTAAAGTATAGTCTTCACCTTCCACATAACTTGCTTCTTGTGTATTGACATATTGCATATACCCCTTGCGTATTAAAAATATTCCAGTACCATAAGGTGCTTGGGCCATTTTGTGTGCATCTAAAGTAAAGGAGGTGATGTCTGGATTTGCAAAAATAAGTTGACTATTTTCGTCCGTAAATGGATAATAAAATCCACCATAAGCACCATCTACATGTAGTTTGAAATGACAAGAATGAGCTTTTAATACTTTTGTGTAAATATTTATGTCATCAATAGATCCAAACATTGTCGTCATCATATTATTGACAACTATGAAATATTTTTTACCCGCTTTCATTGCCAGTGAGATTGTTGCTGCTACGTATTCTTCTGTAAGTTTTCTAGTGTCGTTTTCTACTTTCGTTTTATATATATCTATGGACAATAAGTTGGCAGCCTTATCCATAGAGTAGTGGCTGTCTTCACTACAAAGAATACATATTTCCTCTTTATGACTTTTTCCTATTTTAATAAAGTAGTTTCTGTAAATCCAAATAGCCTGGATGTTTGCCTCAGTACCTCCAGATGCAATGTATCCATCGATTCTACCCAATTGACCTTTGAGGATATCTACTGAACAAATATCAATTACTTCTCGCTCCAGAGCCTGAGTACCTGCAAAAAATGATTCAGATTTACCTAGAGTATGGCAGCCAATATGGTTGGGATTTTGCAAAAGAGTAGAGATAAATGGAGCATCTTTTACAAAAGAATTATCTTGATTGAATACCTTATCGTCTAAATAGGATGCCGGGATTCCCAGAATAACTTGTTCGCTGTAATTAATATTTTTAGACAAAGCTTGGAATACTGTATCTTTGATTTCTTCTTGAGATTTTTTATGCCAAATGGTATTCATTGAATGGTTTTAAGCTTAATGAATGAATAAAAACAGTGAAATGCTAAGATAAAAGTAATTCGACCAAATGAGATGTGATTTCCGAATTTATCCTTAACCATTCTTTTGATGATTATTACTTTATGTGATAATTTTTGTATCAGTATTTCTTTAATACCTTTGGTCAAAATTGAAGCGATTGAGTAACGAGTCAACAGCAATTAGAGCTACTTATTTTAGCATCTTTGGTAGTATAGTCCTAGCAATATTAAAATTTGTTGCTGGTGTATTGGGCCATTCATATGCCTTAATAGCCGATGCCATCGAATCTACTACTGATGTGGGATCTTCTATCATGGTATTGTTTGGTTTAAAGTATGCTCAAAAACCTGCGGATGATAATCATCCTTATGGACATGGTAAAATAGAGCCACTCATTACCTTCTTTGTAGTGACCTTCTTAGTGATATCTGCAACAATTATTGCTTATAAATCTATCATCAATATCCGGACACCACACGAGGGGCCACATGGGTGGACATTGTATGTTTTGTCAGGCATTATTATTTGGAAAGAGTTTTCTTTCCAGTATATCATGAAGAAAAGTAAAGAAACAAATAGTGTGTCACTCAGAGCAGATGCATGGCATCATCGCAGTGATGCGATTACGTCTGTAATGGCTTTTATCGGTATCAGTATCTTTTTGATTATGGGTGAAGGCTATGAAAGTGCTGACGATTGGGCTGCTTTGTTTGCTTCTGGTTTTATTTTATATAATAGTTACTTAATATTTAGGCCGGCTTTGGGAGAGATCATGGATGAGCAATTGCACCACGATATGATCGATGAGATTAGAATGGTAGCAAATAGAGTACAAGGGGTTATCGGCACAGAAAAGTGTTATATCCGTAAGTCTGGCATGAAATATTATGTAGACCTTCATGCTAGAGTTGATGGTAAGATCAGTGTCCAAGAGGGCCATTTTATTTCCCATGAATTAAAAGATGCCTTGATGTACAATATTCCTCATTTAGGAGATGTGCTTGTTCATATAGAACCCAATGCTATCCCTGACGATGAACAGTAAGTTTCCTGAATTTGTAGCCCTTTTTAATAAAATGATGTATTTTAACTTGCTGTTCGTCCCAATTAGTAAGGGACATCAGAACAAACTAAAATACATCACGATAGAAAGGTGATTTTACCTACATCGCTTTATTTAAAAAAGACAAAAACTCAACTTTTAAGTTTGTGTACATCTTATTTTGAGTTTCTACCTTGTCTCTATGCTCAACATGATCATTAAACTTTACGTGATCAATTGCAACTGGGTTTTCTTTAGTTCTTTCGACTAATTTATCTTCATGAGCATTTATACCATGGAGCAACTCATCAATAACATTGCTATTAATGATAAATACATTTTGAAAATGCTCCACTTGCTTTAAAATATCTTTATCAGTCCACCTGCTAACTACCTCTTCCAATCTATTGGTAAAGAAAGACAATTCATCTTTTTGAAAATCTAATTGTCTTTTCCATAATTTATGATCAAAATGCAGATCACTCATATATACTTTATTATTCATCTTGTGATTTGTTTTTATTGAAATAATTTAAAACCAATGGGGATAAACGATTTCATTGTTTGTTTAAAGTAAAACCTAAAGATGGTGTGTTTTTAACTTATTCTAGATGATTAATTTTATTCTAAAATATGATCTTAATCATCTTGTTATAGGTGCAAATTACCATAGAGCTCTCATTTTTGATGATTAAAATGTAAATTTTACTAACTGAATTAAATAGTATAAATATTCGTAAATAAAAGTAAATCAATTTATTAGAATAGTGAATGCATTTGATAAATGTATTTATGTCGCTATAGAAAGTAAATAGTAATACAAAGTACCTTTCTAATAAGATAGCCTCAAAGATGATTTTAACATTGTCTCCATAAGAATTAAAAAATTTTGCATCTTCTGATTTTTCAAGATTTAAGATGATAAAATAGCTATAGGTTTCGCTAATTTTTGCTTGTGACGCTATAAGCAGCAAGGGTTGGTGTTTCGGTCCGCAATACCCGCCCGCCATACAAGACTTTGGCAAGCGGGGATTTTCTAACGTATAATGCGGGTTCAAAGTAAGTGTTTTACCGCTATCAATAGTTAAAAGGGTACTTGATGTAATCGATTGAAAGCAGTCCAAATCTATAATTTTATACTCTTTTTTTACATTTTTAAAACAGCAATAACTCTTTCAAGCCTTTACTTCTTAACCAATATACTAGCCATACTATTCTACCAAACATATCTGGTATCATAGTAAGACCTAGTGTGACTAAGTGTATCAAATTACCATTTAATTCCACCATGTTTAGAACAAAATGTCCACTACGTCGTTAGTCTACCATTGCTTATTTAATTATTGACTTATATTCGCACTACAATTTAAGTATTAAATATTTATGGACAAGTCATATTTCCAACGTGAGGACCTGAAGAAGTTTAAAGATATCACTGATTTTCAGCAAGAGATGGGAGATAAATTTTTTGATTGGTATGGCTCGGTTTTTCAAGAAGGAGCACTTAGCAAACGAGAAAAGAACCTAATAGCCCTTGCTGTGGCTCATGCTATATCTTGTCCTTATTGCATGGATGCATACACCAATAGTTGTCTAAGTAGTGGAGCAGATGAAGAGCAAATGATGGAGGCAGTCCACGTAGCAGCGGCGATCAAAGGTGGGGCTACTTTAGTCAATAGTGTACAAATGATGAATCAAGTTAAAGAGAAATTAATGTAATGGGCGTAAAGCAAGCAAGTAAAACTTTATCACGATCTAATAATCCTTTAGCCAATACTCTAATACAGTTGGAGGTCCTTAATGGACAAAAGTTAATGGATAATAATTTCACAAAATTTAGTGATAAGGTAGATCGTAAGATTAGACCAACTTCTTTAGAAATATTTCAACTTAATATCGGTAAACTTTGCAATCAGACATGTTCTCATTGTCATGTCGATGCAGGACCCGATAAGAAAGTAGAAAATATGGATAAAGCGACATTGGAAAAATGTCTGGATATTATTAAAAAACACCAAATACCCACAGTAGATATTACAGGTGGAGCTCCAGAAATGAATCCTCATTTTAGATGGTTTGTTGAAGAATGCACAAAAGCAGGATCTCAAGTTATAGATAGATGTAACCTTACGATCATTAAAGCCCATAAAAAATACAATGATTTACCAGAGTTTTTAGCAAAAAACAAGGTGAAAGTTGTTTCGTCTTTGCCATCTTTTAGCAAAACAAGGACAGATAGCCAAAGAGGTGATGGGGTCTTCGAAGATTCAATTGCTGCTTTAAAAATGCTTAATGCAGTGGGATATGGAATAGAAGGTAGTGATCTAACATTAGATCTAGTGTATAATCCATCAGGGGCATATTTACCTGGAGACCAAATGTCTTTGGAACTAGAGTTTAAAAGACAATTGAAGCGTAAATATAATATCACTTTTAATAGCCTTTATGCAATAACTAATCTACCTGTTGCACGGTTTTTGGATTATTTAATAGAATCCAAAAATTATGAAAGATACATGACAGAACTCATAGAAGCTTATAATCCAGGAACTGTCGATGGATTGATGTGTCGTAACACAATTTCTGTTAGTTGGGATGGATTTGTTTATGATTGCGATTTTAATCAAATGTTGGACTTAAAAGTAGCAGCAAACAGCCAGCACATAGATAATTTTGATTTGGAAGCTTTGTTAAATAGAGACGTAGTTGTAAATCAACATTGTTATGGTTGTACTGCTGGAGCAGGAAGTAGCTGTGGAGGTGAGATTACCTAATTGGCTGCATGAGGTAGAATACTGAGTGACAGTTATTATTATTTCTAAAAAAATAAGAATAATCATGAATTGGAAAGAACAAGATAATAGCTTAAGGGCCGAATTTAAATTTAAAAACTTTGTAGAAGCTTTTAGCTTTATGACCGCGGTTGCATTAATTGCAGAAAAGCAAAATCATCACCCAAAATGGACAAATACTTATAACGTTGTTGCTTTCGAACTTTCTACCCATGATGAAGGCAATACGGTTACACAAAAGGATCACGATTTGGCAAAACATATTAGTGCCCTAGCTGAAAAATTGATTTAGTGATTTGCAAATACGGGCTGATAATGATTTTCTCAAGCCAGTTCAGTATATAGTTCTATCATATGGTCAATGGCTGCATCTAATAACTCGAATACTTCGTCAAAACCTTCTTCGTAATAAGGGTCCGGGACGCCAATATTTTCTCCAGGAAAGGTGTAATCTAAGATCATCCTTACTTTATTTCTATCAGATTCGTTTTCACTTAATGATTTTATTTTATTGTAGTTTGATTGATCCATAGCGAGTATCAAATCAAATTCTTTAAAGTCTGAGGTGGTGAAAACTCGAGATCGTTGATTAGATATATCAATTCCATTATTTGCAGCTTCTTCGATTGATCTTTTGTCAGGTAATTCACCTTTATGGTACCCAGAAGTTCCCGCTGAGTCCACAACCCAATCTAAACCCAATTCATCTACTTTCGATCTCAGGATGCCCTCAGCTATCGGTGAGCGGCAAATATTACCAAGACAGACCATTAATATTTTCATATCGAAATTGTATTACAATACCTCATTACTTTATTTAACGCTTTCATTTATTAATTGGTTGCTTACTTCTAAATCTTTTAGATTAGTGATCTATTTTTTTCTTTTCAAAGTAGTTTTAGTAATATACTTAAATTATTTTAATTCCTAGCTTTGAAGGCAATTACCATCTCTTCGATAGTTTTATCAATATCTCTGTATACGAATCCAAATTGGTCAACTGACTTGCTATTTTCATATTGACTTATCTTTGAGGCATTTATCACTGTTTCTTTAGTTAGAATAGGTTCAGTACCAAAAAGCAGACTCTTTACCCAATCAATTCTCCAGCCTATACCGGCCAAAAATGAATTGACTTTTATGCTTGGAGGTTTCGTTCCTAATGCTTTAGAGACTTGATCAAAGAATTCTTTAAATGTCAAATTTTGACTTGAAACGATATACCTTTCTCCATCATATTTATGATTTATTGATAAGGTTGACAATGCAGCAACATCTTTCACATCAACATAACCTGTTCCTCCAAGTGGGTAAAATTTATTTCCTTTTTCTATTTTGGGAAGAAACTTTAATGAAGTCAGATCCCAATTACCCACACCTAGTATAATCGAAGGGTTAAGTATGGTTACAGGTAATCCTTCAAAATAGCCTCGCCATGCTTGTTGCTCTGCAAGATACTTTGACTTTGCATAGATCGTATTATTGGGACTATTATTCCATTTGACATTTTCATTGATTACCGCTGCTTGCTTGTCTCTCCCAAGTGCAGCTATAGAACTAATGTGTACAAGTTTATCAATATTTAGTGCTAAAGCAGTATTTACTACATTAGCGGTGCCAGTTTCATTAGTAGAATAAATCTCATCGGTTTTTCTTAAATTGTAAGAAACCATGCCTGCTGAATGAATAACTACTGATACGTTTTTCATGGCTGATTCTAAAGCGAAAATATCTAGCAGATCACCATACATCCAAGTAACTTTGTCCTTAATATCGTCAACTAATGATAAATCACTTTGTGGTCTTATATAACCATACAAATTGGAATATCCTTGATCCAATAGATCTCTTAAGATATGTGACCCTAACAAACCATTTGCTCCAGTAACTAAAACGCCTTTATTTGTCTCTATCATTTTCCTCTATAATATGCTCCAGCCATAACTGTTTCTCTCGAATTTGTGCTTGAAGGAATGGTGGATGGAATATTTTTCAAATATAAATATCCTAAATAGGCCATTAGCAAACACTCTTTGTAATCAATAATTGTTTTTTCTGGCATGTGAATTTGAATATTATTTGTGACTTTAGATATAATGAGGTCCATCAAATAATTATTATGAGCCCCTCCACCCGTAAACATGATTTTACTTTTTTCATCAAGTTCATTCATGATAGAATCCGCTATTAGGTCGGACACGAAATCATATCCAGTAGCTAAGATATCTTCAATTTTAATATCATTGTTGTTTATTAAAAAGTTAGATTTTAACCATTCGTTATCAATACTCTTAGCACCCTTGAGATCAAAGTATTCAATTGATTTCCACGAGTTTTTTAAGGCACTATTTATGGTGCCTCTTCTACCTACATCACCGTTTATATCATATTTTAATCCTTTTAACCCAGCATAATAATTAAATAATTGGTTACAAGGCCCAATATCATATGCCACTACCTTATCATGTTTATGAATACTGATATTGGCTATTCCCCCTAGATTACAAAATGCTTTAAAATGAGGAAACAGTTTTTCTACAACTGGAGCTAATGGTGCTCCTTGTCCACCTTTTCCTATGTCTTGATTTCTAAAGTCGACAAGTATGTGTTCACATATTTTAGCAGAAAGCCATCCTCCATTAACCATCTGCTCTGAGTAACCAGTTGTTGGATTGTGAGATACTGTATGGCCATGTATAGAAATCAGGTCAATGGATTTGCCTTTTATTTTAGTCTTAAATATTTCTATACATTTTGAGATGAACTTTGTGTATTCGCTTTCTAACATTAAGTAATCTACAACCAACATATATGCTGAATTACTCAGTCGCTTAGACAACTCTTCGGGTATGTCAAAAGTGTCAAATTCTTCAATATCAAAAGATTGATCTTTGCCAAAGACGACACTGGCTATGTCTATGCCATCCAATGAAGATCCAGACATTATACCTAATATTCTTATATTAGCACTCAGACTATTTTAAAGTTAAAGTATATGCAGCTACGGCATCAATTTCTTCTTTACTCAATATTGAGCTGTAAGCAGCCATTGCGCCTTTACCATTGGTAATGATGTTAACCCTGTCATCAAAAGTCATAGTTGATGCGGTTAGGTCTTTACTTCCATTTGCTCCCAACTTTCCATCATTTCCATGACATAAAGCACATGTAATTTTAAAAACCTTGGCTCCATCTATTCCAGAAGTTTCAGAATTTTTTTTTGAAGCGTTAGAGCAGGCAATTGCCAAAACCATTACAGCAGTAAAATATAAGTATTTTTGCATTTTTATTTTATTTCTTCCAAAGATTAAACATTAAAATTAAAAACCAAAATATTTAGCATTTTGTTCATAAATGTAGCCAAGGATACATATTTGTATTAAATAACGATGTACGAATATAATTAACCCTTAATAAGAAATTATTGGCAAAGAATTTCTGTTTATAACATTGAAATGAGATTGTTGAAAAAACTTTATTTTGTTGTAATTGTAGAAATCTAATCTTATAAATCTTTGATTCTAGTTTTTATAATCTAAGTATAACAATAACTTTTTTCATTAAAATTATAATTATTATAATCTATAACTATAAAAATGAACAAATATATTTTATTGATTTTTACAGCCTTGGCTATTACTTTGGCATCTTGCGAAAAAGAAAGAAACTTAGGTTTTGACATTAATTTCAAATTGCAATATGATGGCAAGCCATTGGTCATGTTTCAAGATTATACTTATCCCACTGGCGAAAAGATGAATTTTACTAGATATAGTTTTTACCTAACAAATGTGGCTGGTATAAACGAAATAGGAACTAATCAGCTCCTTGATGCATCTTATCTTAATTTCACTGATCAAAATATTGATCTAGCAGGTGCAGAAAAAGGAATTACATTGTCATTTAAGGATTTAGGTGACGTCAATTTTGATCAAATACTTTTTATGATTGGCGTTGATGCTACTAACAATGCAAAAACCCCAGCAGATTTTAATTCCTCTAATCCTTTGAGTAAAACAAGTGAGTATTGGCCTGGATGGGAATCGTATGTATTTACAAAAACTGAAGGAAAAATAGATTTTGGTAATGCTGATTTAACACCATTTGCCTTGCATACAGGAGGAGATGAGGCTAATATTACTTTCCTATTGAATACAGCTGGTCTTGGAGATGATGGTAAACAGACGCTAGAAATTATTATTGATTTGAAAAGCACTTTTGGAGATACAAAGATTTATGATATCAAGTCCAGTCCAAACATACATAGTGCAAGTCAAAAAGCTGAAGTGCTAGAATTAGCTAATAATTTAAGAACTAGTTTAAGTATGCGACTTAAATAACAAACGAAATAACGCCTAAATATAAAAAGACTTTGCAGTATTGTAAGGTCTTTTTTATGCCTATTGCTACATTGATATTAGTATTTTACCGCGTTACACGTTCTTTTTTAAGATAATTGCCTATTTTGATTATCACTCAAATTTGTTTATTTTATTATTTAAATTCAAATTTATTTTAATAGAAAATACAAAAAATATCTGTTAATAAACCAATTAATATTTGGACAGGTA
>JBBKVK010000121.1:0-12140 GCA_037968395.1 Saprospiraceae bacterium
CAGTAGATGATCAATATACGAAAGGCAAGTTTAAATTGGAAGGTGTAGATAAGTATAGGGTGGAAAATCAAAATTTAGTTTTAGTAGAATCTAATCTAACAATCGAAGGTACTTTCAAAGTGCAATACAACGACTAACCATCTCTATGCCACAACAAACGAAAGAACGAGATTTAATTAACCGCTGCCTTATCAACAACAGGCTAGCACAAAAAGAGCTGGTGGATTCCTACGGCCCTGCAATGTACGCCAATATTATTCGATATGTAGGACAGACAGATGAAGCAGAAGATATTCTCCAAGAAGTATTTATATCGGTATTCAATGCTTTGCCCAATTTTCAATACAATAGTACGCTAGGTCATTGGATCAAAACCATCACGATGAATAGAGTTTTTAAATCTGCAAAATCTAGGTGGAAAAAGAATGTAGATGTCATGGAAACCGTAGAATACAACAATATATTTGACCATAATGAGGCCTTAGAAAAGATGAAAGAAGCCGATATCATTACGGCAGTCAATGAATTGCCGGAAATAAACAAAGTAGTATTTATGATGCATGCTGTAGAAGGATACAACCACGATGAAATTGGAAAAATAATAGGAATTTCAGAAGAAGGAAGTCGATCCAGACTGTTTAAAGCTAGGAAGCTATTGAGAGAATTATTGTCAAGCGTTAAATCATTTATATTATGAGTAAGGAGAATAAAAAGATTAAGAATATATTTGATCAACAACGAGCGAATTTGCCTGACGGGTTTTGGGAAAAACTTGAGTCTAATATACCTGAATATAAGCAGAAGAAAAACCGCTTTTTGGGTTTGCCGCTTTGGGGATGCCTTGGTGTGTTTTTTATCATAAGTTTGGCGGCAATAATTAGTTACAGTGTTTTTAAAATAAATGAAACTACTAACATGGTGGACAGAGCCTTCGAATCAGTAACGAAAAATAGTAAATTAAGAACGAAGCCTTCTGAGGTGTTAGTTTCTGAAATAGATTCTACAACAGTACGTAGGATTAATAGTGAAAATAGCACTGAAAGTAGTTCAGAAAAAAACAAGCAGAATAACACTAAAAATACAACTAATAGTACCACTAATGCTCAAACTATTTCAGAAGTAAAAACGAGGAATACCACTTTTAATGAGACAAGAATTCAACAGATCAATAAAGATAAAAAGCCAACAACTAAAGAAAGTCAGCCTCAAACTCTTAATGCAAGGTCTTCATTTGAAACTGGTGCAAATGCATCGACTATTTTACCAATTACGACAAAAAACATCGCTGAAGTAGATAATAAACAGGAGAATTTAATGAATGCTTCAAGAGTTAATACTGATGGAAGAAATGTCGATATACTGTCGGACAAAAAGAACGATAACTTGGAAGATGTCGCAGATAAAATAATTGATCCAATTACTGCTTTATTTGCTTTTGTTACCACTAATAAAGAATTAGTGAAAATGGAATACACAAAGGTCGAAAACCAAGAAATTGTGTTTGAAAGAAATACGTTTTTGGAAGGAGGTTATAATACGGTTTTTGCTCAACGAACCATCACTTCAGACACCAGAAACTCATGGAGAAGCAATAAAACAAAGTTTGAAAAAGACTTTATCTCTCATGAAGGCTATGTCAATTATGGTAAATATTTAAACAAAAACATTTACCTCATTGGAGGATTGAGATATACTGTCATTAAAGAGTTATTTGATTATAGTTATGATACCATAAGTACCGAGAATTTTTCCTTTATGAAAGGGAAAAGATCAATAAAGCATACTAACAAATTACACATGCTTGATGCTTCAATAGGTATTGGAGCAGAATATACTATTAACAAATTTACATTTGGAAGTCATCTTGGATTGTCTTATAATTTATTATTTGTGGAGCGTGGCATCGGTTTAAATAATAATGACTTGTTACAACGAATTGAAGATTCTAATTTATATACTAATAATACTGGATTGGCTCTAAATAGTAACTTATATATGGGTTATGCATTGAGGTCTAATATTGAACTTAAACTAAATGCTGGAGTAAGAAATTATTTAAAGGACTTTTCTTCAGGTAGAGAAGGGTTACCAATAGGGTTTTGGTATAAAGCAATCCATGTCGGTGGCGGTGTGAGATATTTGTTCTAGAATGGAAAACAATAAGAGCAAAAAAAACTTAGATATCTATTAATCTCCTACCTTTGACACAAAACAATAATACATTATGAAAGAATTACAATATCCAATCAAATTTTTATTCAAAATTGGGACTTTAGCCAATGATTTTACTGCCACAGATGCCAATGGCAGCACAATTGCTTATGTAAAGCAAAAGATGTTTAAGCTGAAAGAAGCAATCACTGTATATAATAATGAGTCTCAATCGGTGAAGAATTACACCATAGCGGCAGATAAATGGATTGATTTTTCGGCAGCCTATAGTTTTAAAGATACCGACGGTCAAGAGATCGGTAAAATAGCAAGGAAAGGTTGGGCCTCAATTTGGAAAGCAAAGTATGAATTGATAGACCAAAATCAAGAACTGCAATATGAAATTAGAGAAGAAAGTGCTTGGATCAAAGTAATGGATTCTATGATAGGGCAGATTCCAATTCTAAACTTTTTTACAGGAATCCTTTTCAATCCTGCATACCTTGTTATCGACAAACAAGGCACTTCTGTAGCTAGAATATCGAAAGATAAATCGATGATGGGAAGAAAATTCACCATAAATAAACTGACCGAATTTGATACGGACGATGGCGAAAGAATCATGCTAGGCCTTATGATGATGATTCTACTAGAAAGAAGAAGAGGATAGGATGAATATTACACTCCTATGGAGTTAAGCAATCAACAATAATAGTCTATAGGATATTGGCCCACAGGAGCAATGAACAAACAATAGCTCCAGCCGAACGACATATTAATAGCCCTAGCGGGGCTACCTATAAATAGCCACAAGGTGACGAAAAATAAATAGCTCCAGTGGAGCGACATATTAAGCCAATGGCAAACACATATTCCAAATTGTATTTTCATGTAGTATTTGCAGTTAATGGCAGACGAAATCATGTCTCTCCAAAATGGAAAGACGATTTGTATAAGTACATTACAGGAGTTGTCACCAACAAAGATCAAAAATTAATGATTATAAATGGAGTGCCAAATCATATTCACATTTTATTAGGTACCAAACCAAATTGTAATTTATCAGATTTGGTCCGTGATATTAAAGCCAATTCTTCTAGATGGATAAATGAAAAAGGGTTAATTGACGGAAAATTTGAGTGGCAATCAGGTTTTGGTGCTTTTACGGTCAGTCAAACTCATAAAGATGTTGTTATCAATTACATAAAAAACCAAAAAGAACATCATCGGATTAAAACCTTTAAAGAAGAATACATAGAAATACTAAGAAGTTATGAAATAGAATATCAAAACGAATACCTCTTTGACGATGAATAAAACCAATAACTCTACCAGAGCGAAACACCTATAGCCACATTGTGGCGATATATTAATCCCCGCCATTGTTCATATCCTAGATATTGTTAATTTTGCTCTAAATTACCAGACAATTGACAGACCTTTTACTCATCACACCTCCTTTTACCCAGCTAAATACACCGTATCCTGCAACAGCATATTTGAAAGGATTCCTCAATACAAAAGAGATTTCAAGTTATCAAGTTGATTTGGGTATTGAGGTGATTCTAGAATTGTTTTCTAAAGAAGGTATTTCACATGTGTTTTTGTTTGCTGAGGAGAATGATACCATCCATTCTGAAAATACCGAGCGGATCTATTTGCTGAAAGATGAGTATATTAGGACAGTCGAAGATGTAATTCTCTTTCTGCAGGGTAAAAATCAGACATTGGCTAGACAGATATGTTCTGAAAACTTTCTACCTCAAGCATCGAGATTTGATCAATTAAACGACTTAGAATGGGCCTTTGGCTCAATGGGTTTGCAAGATAAAGCCAAACACCTTGCTACGTTATACCTAGAAGATCTATCTGATTTTATCAAAGAATGTGTGGATGAAAACTTTGGATTTAGCAGATATGCTGAGAGATTGGGAAGAAGTGCCAATTCCTTTGATGAGCTGCATGCTATGCTCCAATTGGAGCCAACTTTTATAGACGATATTAACCTTCAATTACTAGAATTAACCATTGAAGAGCAGAATCCCAAATTGGTATGTTTTTCTGTGCCATTCCCTGGTAACCTTTACGCTGCATTTAGATGTGCTCAATACATAAAAGACAACCATCCAAGTATCAAAACAGCGATGGGAGGCGGTTTCCCTAATACAGAGTTGAGAGATTTAAAAGATGTAAGAGTCTTCGAATACTTTGATTATATCACTTTGGATGATGGAGAACTACCTGTAGAATTGTTAGCTTCTAATACACTAAATCCTTCCTCATCTAACCCCAACCACAACTTATTTAGAAGAACATTTTTACTAGAAAGTGGGGTAGTAACCTACAATAACTTCTCTCTGAGAAAGGATTACAAACAAATAGATGTAGGTACTCCAGATTACGCTGATCTATTATTAGATAAATATATTTCTGTCATCGAGGTAGCCAATCCGATGCACAGCCTTTGGAGCGATGGCCGATGGAATAAACTGACCATGGCTCATGGATGCTATTGGGGCAAATGCACATTTTGCGATGTATCCTTGGATTATATAGGCAAATACGAACCACTTACTGCCAAAATGCTGGTAGATCGAATGGAGTCGATGATTGAGCAAACAGGTGAAAGAGGATTTCATTTTGTAGATGAAGCGGCCCCACCAGCCTTGATGCGAGAATTAGCTTTAGAGATCCTAAGAAGAGACTTGGTCGTCACTTGGTGGACAAACATCAGATTTGAAAAAAGCTTCACATATGACCTTTGTAAACTCTTGAAAGCATCAGGTTGCATAGCCGTATCTGGAGGCTTGGAAGTGGCATCAGACCGATTATTAGATTTGATCCAAAAAGGCGTCACGGTTGAGCAAGTCGCTCAGGTTACAGGTAATTTTACCGAGTCCAATATTATGGTTCATGCCTATCTCATGTACGGATATCCTACGCAGACGATACAAGAAACAGTGGACAGTCTAGAGATGGTCAGACAGTTATTTGAACTTGGCATTATACAATCTGGATTTTGGCATCAGTTCGCTTTAACGGCCCATAGTCCTGTTGGATTAAATACTGAGTCTTACGGGATATTACCAAAATATGAGAAAATTACTTTTGCCAATAATGACGTACAATTTACAGATTCTACAGGTATAGATCATGCTAAATTTAGTGATGGTTTGGCAAAATCATTATTCAATTATATGCATGGGATGTGCTTTGATTATGAGCTTCAAGATTGGTTTGATTTTCACATACCCAATACCATTGTCAGCCCCGAATATATCCAGATTTGCCTAGAAAGGGACAGTAGCTATATGGCCAAACCAAGCAGTAAAGTCATTTGGCTGGGCAAAGAACCAATGGTGTCAGAATATGAGGATGAAGGGACAACAATGCATCAAATGACCTTCCACACCAAAACCAATAAAGTCGAAATAGCTCTAGAGTCTAACCTTGCAGAATGGTTTTTGGATTTACTCGAGAGATTATCCTTTAGAAATGAAGAAAAGCTGACCTATAAAGCAATCAAAGAGGAATATGAAAGCTACTTACCAGATTTTGAAGACTTTTGGTATTCTGAGGCCATAAGTAGGTTGAGAGAAGGAGATTTGTTGGTACTTTAAAAATAAATTTAATATGAACAATTAAGAAGGCTAACTTACCAAAAATTAAGAGGATGCTAGGTTAACTTTGATTTAACAAACATATCAAAAAGTTAGTCTTTAAATGTAAACTTAAAAAACGGGGAGTAGAAACCAGTAATGACGAAACATTCTTAGAAGTAGAATTGGACAAACTTACAATAAAATTAAACTCAATAATCTTGAACAATCACAAATGAAACGAATACAACTATTTGAATTTGAAGACTACCAATGGTTACCTAATCCGATCAGAAAAGGAATTACGAATTTAATAGTCGTATTTCATAAGATGATGGGCAGTTCGGAAGTGATTGCCTCTCTGGTTAAGGAGTTGAAACAAAAGCATGATTTTACTCAAATTGTAGATATGGGTTCAGGATCTGGTGGGCCTATGATAAATGTGATAAAAACACTTAATGAGCAGAGTGGTGGAGGTCCGTTTAGCTTACTTCTTACAGATTTATATCCAAATGAGGATATAGTAAATCTAATAAATGAGCAAAAGATACCAAATGTAAGTTATGATCCAAAATCTTTAAATGCATCGAATCTAAAGGATGCTCCAAAAGGTCTAAAAACAATGGTTGGTAGTTTTCACCACATGGATGTACCTACTGCTCGAAAAATTCTTAATTCTGCTCAAGATAATAAGGAGCCCATATTGATTTATGAAGTTGCAAAAAATACTATTCCACTAATTCTTTGGTTGGTCTATTTGCCACTTTCGTTGGTAATATTAGTGGTCATGTCATTAATTATGACGCTTTTTGTAAGACCACTAACCATTTCTCAAGTTGTATTTACATATTTGATCCCCATTGTTCCACTTGTATATGCTTGGGATGGGCAGGCTTCTTTAGTTAGAACCTATACCTTTGATGATATTAAAGAGTTGATTGGTCAGATGGATAATTCTAACTATCATTGGGAGGTCGACGATGCTAGGAAGGCGAATGGTAAGAACGCTGGATATTACATTATGGGGTATCCAACAGAGGCAAGGACATCAAGGACATTCAAAAATTAGAAGAAGAGGTCGAAGACCAAGAAAACTAGGCGTAGCCGCTAAACAAAGAATGTCGTTCCAAAACTGCAGCCCAACAACTCTACAACTCAACAGCTTTCCTTTTACTTCCCAAACTCCCTAGGAAACCCAACCATCTCAAAGCCCCAAATGACAGGCAGCAGATAATACACGAAAAGCAATACTAACACGATGGAGATTAGATTCATCCAAATGCCTTTGCTGACCATGTCGGGAATTCTTAGATACCCAGATCCGAAGACAACTGCATTGGGTGGAGTAGCTACAGGGAGCATAAAGGCACAAGATGCAGATACTGTGGCAGCAACCAACAATGTATATGGGTGTACTTCAAGGGTCATTGCCATTGGGGCAAGTACTGGGAGCAACATGGCGGTAGTGGCAAGATTGGACGTGATTTCTGTTAAGAAATTTACGGCGGCAATGATGATTAACAAGATTAGGATCAGCTTAATCCCTACGAGTAAGGTCAATTGCCCACCAATCCAAGCGGCAAGTCCAGAGTCTTGGAATGCAGAGGCCAAAGCCAGTCCACCGCCAAAAAGTAGGATGATGCCCCACGGCAATTTTATGGCTTCTTCCCAAGTAATGAGCTGACGTTTTTCGTTTTTTGCAGGAATTAAAAATAACACAATACCAGCGGCCATAGCGATTATGGTATCATCAAGATTTGGCAAATATTGGGTTAAAACAAAAGATCGGGTGATCCACAAAACGGCTGTTGTGACGAACACTATCAAGACCGCTTTTTCTTCATAAGACATTTTACCCAATAGCCTTAGTTGCCTTACAATCTCTTCTTTCCCTCCTGGAAAACCATCGAATTGAAATTTGTAAGCCACTTTGGTCAAGTAAAGCCAACAGATCACCAATAAAAGCAAACTCAACGGCAGTCCAAATAGTATCCATTGTGCAAAAGTAATCTCGAAGCCATACAGCTCTTGCACCACTCCAGCTAGTACAAGATTAGGCGGTGTGCCAATAAGGGTCGCTATGCCACCAATAGACGCAGAATAAGCGATGGCTAGCATCAATGCTTTGCCAAACATCTGGACTTCATTTTCTTCCGTAGCAGGATGGTCTTTGATCTGAGCTACAATGGCCATCCCGATGGGTAACATCATCACGGCTGTAGCCGTATTGGAGATCCACATCGATAATAATGCTGTGGCAGCCATAAAACCCAGGATGATCCGAGAAATGCCTGTTCCCACCAAGTTGATGATCGTGAGTGCTATTCGCTTATGGAGCTTCCATCGCTCAATGGCAATGGCTAAGATAAACCCTCCAAGGTATAGAAAAACGTATTTGTGACCATACGACTCTGTAGTTAAGTCAATGCTCAAGGCATTCGTCAAAGGGAAAAGTATGATGGGTAATAATGCGGTAATGCTAATCGGAATTACCTCAAATATCCACCAGATGGCAATCCATAACGTACAAGCCAATACGGCATTCGCTTGATCGGTCAAGCCTTCAGGATGGTAATACCCTAAGGTCAATAAAAAGACGATAGGTCCTGCGAATAATGCGATGATATTGGCTTTTGATAGACTCATTTATATGCCTTTTCTTCCATAAAGAGAACAGATCGGACATTTCTCCACCACATGACCTCTGGCTGGGCAATATTCTCTTCCGAAAAAGATGATTTGTAAGTGCAATTTATTCCAGATCTCTTCTCTGAAGAGCGATTTTAAGTCTTTCTCCGTCTTATCTACGTTTTTACCAGTGCTCAGACACCATCGATACGCCAATCGGTGTATGTGGGTATCTACAGGGAAAGCGGGTACTCCAAATGCCTGTGACATGACCACAGATGCCGTTTTATGTCCTACGCCGGGCAATCTTTCTAGTGCTGCAAAATCTTGTGGCACAATGCCGCCATGTTCATTGATGAGGATATGAGAAAGGTCGTATATCGCTTGAGATTTACGAGGTGACAGCCCACAAGGTCGTATGATGGCCTTGATTTGAGCCACTTCTACTTGTGACATGGCATACGGATTGTCGGCTAAGGCAAATAGAGCAGGGGTCACTTGATTGACCCTCACATCGGTACATTGTGCGGACAACAATACGGCGACCAATAACGTATATGGATCTGAATGGTCCAACGGAATGGGCACAGCAGGGTAGTGCTGCTCCAAAATGGCCTCTATGTGTTTTGCTCTTTCTTTTCTGCTTGGTGTCAATGCCATCTTCCTTTTTTAGTGTAATTGTGATAAAAAAGCCATGGTATCTACACCATCTGCATAGTCATCAATGGTAGGCGATTGAGCTTTTCCAAAATCAAACGTTTTTAACGATAAATCCTGGATGTTACTGACAATGCATTGTATCTGATCTTCTTTAGTTCCTAAATCTTGAGTTAGTTTTTCGATAGAATCGTAATACTCAAAATGGCAGGTTGCAATCCTAGACGGAATCCGCTCATCTTCCATCAGAATGATTGAACCATTGTTGAGAAACTTCGCCTTATTCAATAAGTACAAAGCGATGTTGTAATCGTAATTATTTTTGTATTTGTTGTGGTGGATGATGTCGTTGTATTTGTGTAATTCTTCCAATAAAGGCTCAAAATTATAATCTCTTGGTACATATATTTTAGATACATTCCTACAGCCCAATCCGAAATAGGTGAACATATCAATGCCTAGATTATAGAGATCTTCTATAGATTCGGCACCATTTAGGATGGCGATTCCATTTCTGTTTTTTCGGATAATATTGGGGTGATTGCCGAAGTATTTGTGAAAATAAGTCGCTGTATTATTGCTTCCTGTAGCGATCACCGCATCAAAATTCGCCAATCGCTCCGTTTTGATAAAATAGTCCTTAGCTTTTGGCTCAATGGCATTCATCCCATCAAGGATATAATCCATCAGCACCGTATCCTTATCCGACAACTTCAATACACTTCGTTGCCCACTGACAAACGTACAAAGTATGTCATGAAAACCCACCATTGGGATATTGCCAGCCAATACCATTCCCACCGATTTTGGGCTAGGATTATCTGCAATAGCATAGTTGCTTACCCATTGCTGTAGAATATCTCTCTGAAGGAAGCTTTGTGCTATTGCTGCCAGTCCGCCCTCAATACTCTCTACGGTAAACCAAGGGTTGAATCTCTGTGCCTGCTCCATCACGGCAGTCCGCTCATTGGATTCTTTCACGATGTGCTCTCCTAGAATCGCTACTAACTCTAACCTTTCTGATAAATTTAAACTCATAGTTGCAAAATTACATTTTCTATTTTGACGGGTGATTAAAATGGAAGGGAAATTTTGGATTGGGGTCTTTTTGTATATCTGTAATCTCACTTAAATAGAATAATGCACTTTATTATATATGAAAGTCCATTGATTAAACATTTGGTGACTAATAAATTATGCAATTCAAATCAAAAGTATTATTATTGTCTTATAAACAAAAATGATAGCGCTATCGTACTGTGAAAATGCCCTGAATTGAAAATTTCTAATGGGTAACTGTTCATTTGTCTATAGGTTTATCTTAACCGTTTAAATTTAAGAAAAAGTGTAATTTATATTAGATCATGTGCTTGGAGTTTGAAAGGATTGATGGATGTATTCCTTTGAGTTAACCGCAAGCAAAAGAAAATCACAAATCTTACCAATATGGTAAATTAAGTATTATCTTTGTAATAAACGAAAACCTTGAGGGTTATATCAAAGAAGACATTACGGGAATTTTGGATTGTTAATCCTGAGACTGAAGAGCAACTGAAAAGTTGGTATAAAGAAGCAAGTAATGCAAAATGGATAACTCCAAATGAAATTAAACAACAGTACGGTTCTGCAAGTATTTTGAAAGAAAGTCGAGTTGTATTTAACGTATGTGGTAATAAATACAGATTAATAGTTGAGATCAACTATGAGAGACAATGGCTATTCATTAGGTTCATTGGGACACATAAAGAATATGATAAAGTAGACGCAAACACTATTTAGTATGGAAATTAGAGCAATAAAAACAGAAAATGACTACGATTTAGCATTAGGTCGGTTAGAAGAAATATTTCATGCTAAAGTAGATACTCCAGAGGGTGATGAAGCGGAAATACTTTCTATACTTATTGAGAAATATGAAGAAATTCATTACCCAATTGGAATGCCAGATCCAATTGAAGCTATTAAATTTAGAATGGAGCAACTAAATATGAATCAGAAAGATTTAGTAGATGTAGTTGGATTTGCTAGTCGAGTTAGTGAAATTTTAAATAGAAAACGCAAGTTGACATTAAAAATGATTCGATCTTTAAGTGAAAAATTACAAATACCAACAGAAGTGTTAGTTCAAGATTATTAAGGAAAAAGCCTGCAGTTAGTCGAGTAGGAAAGCGGAATTTCACCTCTAATCTTTCACAGAACTATATACAATATTACTTTATATGTTATGAACTTATTGACTCTAACCGCTTAATCTGATTCACTAGATTTACATTAAATCAAGCTTAAAAGTTATGCTGAGGGAAGTCGATCTTGCATCTTGTTTCTTCATAATGTGATTTTTTGTTCTATATTTGTAATACGCAACAACCTGAAAACTCCATTTATATATAAGCCATGAAACACTATGTTATTTATTTGATTTTGATTTTAGGAACACTCTCATGCAGTAATAATGAAGAAACGTATACTCTAACCGACGACTTAATAGGAAAGTGGCTTTGGATTAAAAGCTGTGGGGGAGTATCTGGAGCTTGTGAATATCCCAAAGAGAACCAAATAAAAACAATTGAATTTTTTAATGGAGCAATATATATTGAACAAAACAATGGAGTAGTTACGACACAAACCAATTATTTTATTTCAGAAGTAAAATATTATGAAGAAAGTGTCAGCGCTGATCTTGATTTAGGAGATGGTTATTACTTCCGTCTAACCTTAGAAGCAAATAATTTATATATGGATCTTGGTGAATTTATTATTGAATATCAAAGAATTGATTAAAACCATATCAATAGTAAGGGTAAATGATGTAAGCAAAAGCATATACTCACTAATATTGAAGCTAATTTATAGTCGGAATTATAAATTACGTTAAGAAATCCAGTTGTGGCTGAGCTTGTCGAAGTCAGCCTAGTCCCGCAATCTTGCGGGAAGCAATGCAAAAAAGTAAAGGAAGTAGTTTCAAACTACTGTTAGTTATGTTGTATTCATTTGAGGTTTTATCCCAAAAGGTATATAATTTCAAACATTGCAACTCTTTCCATATTACATTTGTTATAACTGACGGACAATCTCCAAACAAAATATTTTTAATTCATTTATTGA
>JBBKVK010000122.1:0-25868 GCA_037968395.1 Saprospiraceae bacterium
ATTTCCACATTAGTCACTGGTATAGGAAGTGTTAACACAGCATTTAGCATGTCACGTTACAAAGGAATGGAGGATATTGATCTCTTGTTGAATGCGGGAATTGCAGGTAGTTTAAATGATTCTTTACCTATCGGCAGTGTCGTTGAAGTTGTAAAAGATAAATTTGGTGATCTTGGAGTTGAAGAGGCTGATGGTAGTTTTTCTGACCTTTTTGACATGGAATGGGAATCTCCAGATAGCTACCCTTACTCAAACGGATGGCTTACTAATAATAAAAGTAAATTTGATTGTGGTTTGATAAAAGTCTCAGCTATAACTGTAAATAAAGTGCATGGTTGTGATGATTCTATTTCAAAAATAAAGCAAAAATACCCATCCGCTCATATTGAAACAATGGAAGGAGCAGCATTTGCATTATCATGTTTATTAAATGATGCAAAATTTCACCAAATAAGATCAATTTCAAATATAGTCGAATCTAGAAATAAGGAAAATTGGCAAATTGAAAAAGCCATCACTAACTTGAATAAAAACTTGATAAGCATAATTGAAAGCCTTGAACCTCAGGGGGGGTAGAATGACTATTCCAAGCTTTTTATATTCTTCAAAATACTATTGACCTATGATTAATGATCCATACTTTTGTATATATGCTTGTGACATAGATACCACAGTCCCATAACTTTTGATACCTTCTTCTACCCCATTAAGCCTAAGGTATAAGTCATAAATGTAATTCCTAAATTGAGGAAAAATATCTGGATATTTATTTAAAGTATTGCTAATTTGAATTAAATCTTGTCGCAAACCAGGAGGTAGGTTGGCTTTTAGCTTGTTAAATAAGGGCTCATTGTCAATTAATGCATAGGCCAAATACCTATAATACATAATGTATCCGCTATATTTTATTAATTGTTCATCATTATTAATACATGCCATTATACCTGCAAAATTGCATTCACCTTCATCAGTAATACCATATCCATGGGACATTTCATGAGCTAGAGTTGATGGTTTTTGTAGAAAGGGAAGTCCTGCATCAATTTGACCTTCAGAAACAAACGGGAGGTAGACACCAGCCGTAGCCAATCTCAATAACACACCTTTGGGCTTGATTTCTCTTACCCTTACATTTCCGTTGGTGGGTAATTGCCAAAAAGACAGTACTTTAGTTAGGCTTAGTCTTACTTTTTTTTCTACTTCTAGAGCTGGTATTACTAACTCTATACCCTGAGTGTCGACGGTAATCTTTGTTCTAATTATATTCAAGGTTTGTTGTATGGCCAATGCTTCATTATATATCAAAGAGTCCTCAAGCGGTAACATTTGTAGATGCAATCTCTCTTTTAATGAGGGCAAATGATAATTGATACCCCATAACGAATAAAAGAAAAAATAGGTCCATGCAAGAAAGCCTATTGTTTGATAAATAACTTCCTTAAAACTTGATCTTTGGATTGATATTATTCGTTTATAGGCATTATAACCTATTGAAAGTAACACTACAAATGTAAGTATGTAAATTAAAGGAATCGGGGACTTACTAAAAGTACTATCATTCAATATTCTCCAATTTTGAAAGAAGCCATGGAAATATTTCTCGTCTATAATTTTAATAGAAAGTATATAGTTAGATAATAAGTAGACTGACAAAGCTAATCCTATACCAAGGCTACTTTTCTTATACTTGTAGATGATTTTTAACAATCTATTAGAACTCACAATATTGCTTATAGTATTTTATACATTAATTCTACACATATGTTAATTCTAAGTAATCCACTATAATGTTTTCATTATGTATTCAAAATTAATAAAGCACAGCCTAAAAATTATTAGTCACATTATGAGTTATAATTATTACATCGGAGTATTATTTTACAATTATTAACTGTTCTGACATTTCGAAGTTGTCTCCTTTGATCTTTAGAATATAATTACCGTTATCTAATGTATTGGCATTTACATGTGTATAGTTTATACCACTGTTGAAGAATTCTCCATTTCTTATTTGCCTTACCAATTGGCCATTTATATCTAAGACAGATATGCTAATTTTAGAAGCAATTTTAAGATTAAATGCTACATTAATCATACCTCCACTAGCAGGATTGGGGTATATAGTTAAGCTCTTTGTGTTAAATAAATCACTTAACTCTTCCAGGCCTGTATTTGTTTCATCAAAAATGACATTTTCATCACCAGTCTTATATGGTACATAGAGTAATGGCAAATAATACATTTCATCTGTAGTTTTTTCTCCCCAGGAGACAGTTTTTGGTGGATTACTTGGGTTGTTTGGGTTTGCTATAGTGTTGTCATAAGTAGCTTTAGCATAGACAATACTGCCTTTAGGAGCAGTAATGAATCTCTTGAAATAAAATCCCCCTTGCCAATTAAAGTCCCAATCGGTTATCTGAATTAAATTTTCTTTAGTCCCATCTGGCTTAGTAATCCAAACCTCCCAATCTCTCCCTAGAAGGTGCATATGTGGAAATATTCCAATAAAACTTAGGTCTTGTGTCAATTTCCATGATCCAATAAACTGTTTGGTTTGATTTGCAGGGATTCTAAACGAAAAGAAACCTCCAGGAAGATTAAAAGGAAGCATGATTTCATCTTGAACCTCTCTATCTATCACTTCTGTTTCATCAGCAAAAAATAAGTTTACACTAGAAGAGTCAATTTCATCTGAAGCAAATGGAGCATAATGCATTTGAATGACTAAATCAGATCCAGCTTTCATTGTTTGCGCCATACCATCAGGAAAATATCTTGCCCTTTGACCAGGCACATATCCTGGATATTGGTCATAATTTAAGACAGCATCTGTATCAAAACCTGAAGTGCCTAAAAATCCATATTCAGGTGTTTTGGCATCATATTCTGCAGCTTTGCCTGTAACATCTTGGAAAAATAAAGCATGGTGTACTATCCTTGCATTACCTGGTCTAAGCTCAATTGCTTTAAGTTTTTTATCTTCTAATAATCCTGTGGGGATTACAAAATATCTGTATTCATCAGTATTATTTCCTTTATGTAAATGTGATTCAGCAAAAGATAAAACTAAATCAGGTTCACCTATTGAAGAACCTTCAGGAAAATCAGGTAGGGATGGTTCGTCAGTAGCAATGCCATAAGGTGCGCCATTATCAACCCAATTAGCAATTAAGTTTATTTGATCATCTGTAAGATAGTTTTCATCAAGATAGTGTTGGTATTCAGGATTTGCCTTCCAAGGCGGCATGTATTTACTTTGAGTGACATATTTTATCGTAGGAGCATAAGCTGAAACCTCATTATAATTCGTTAAAGCAAAAGGGGCAATTTCTCCAGATCTGTGACATGTAGCACATTTGTTATAAATGATCTCTGCTATATCAGAAGTATATGTTACTTGTGATTGACCCACAAAGGAGAATGTAAGTGTGATTAAGATAAATAATGATTTACACATAATTAATTTAAGTCGTTATAGTTAATAAAACAACCGATAGGTTCAGTTGTGCTGATTAATATTTCCTGTTTATTTTTTAAGGCTGTTAAAGCATCAAGTAACTCATTTTTTGTGACAACTCTCCTCCTTTTACCTATCTTGACAAACTCATCATCAATTCTTCCTTGGTATAGTGTTTCACCTGTGGACTCATTCACCACGACAACTTCTGGTGTCACTTTTACATTATAAAGTTTTGATTTAGTTTTAAAGTAATCGGTTTTTAAATCAAAATTTATGTTATATTTTTCTTTAAAGCTAGTTATCTCTTCCTTTTTTGAGGAGAAATTAGGAAAATACCCTACAAAAGTAAATTCATCGCCAAAATTGAGGGCCAGCTCATTTATTTTAATAGAATAAGATTGGCAAATCACACAATCTTCTAAGAGGAAAAAGTTTACTACTATGCTATCCTTTTGGCCAAATGAAGAGTCATTAAAAGAGACAATGGACAGGAACAGTAGTATAGTTTTGATCAATTCTAATTAATAATTTAAGTTAAATGAATGCTTAAATATAATCTAAAAATTGTAATTATTAGTTCTTAACATCTGCAATTAGAATAAAATTAACATTTTAGTCATGCATTGCAGCTTACTGTTCTTCTATTTCAACACTATCTATAGCTTCAATAAGTGTATCTAACTGCATCGTTGTACTATCAAATCGTCCCTTGCCAAAAGCCTCCACTGCGGTGAGTTCGCTATAGGTATTACAGTCAAAATCTGGGGTGTCAAAAGTAAAATTAGTTAACATCGATGTACCCCACATACTTAAATCACCAAATACTCTACCTACCATTGGTAGTGCGGTATTAGATCCTGATCCTAAACTGGTGTATTTGAAATTAATACTTGGATTCATAGTACCAACCCAAGCACCACAGACCAGCTCAGGTGAGGAAGCAATATACCATCCGTCAGCATTATTTTGGGTAGTTCCTGTTTTGCCAATTAGATTATAAGGAATATTATACCCTTGGATCCTAGATCCAGTACCAATGGTATTGGTATAGGTCATCATCCTTTGTAATTTATCAATATTTTCAGGGTTAGCAATGTAGGTCTCAGCGTATTCAACTTTTGCTTCATAGATTACATTTCCTTCATGATCTAGTATTTTTTGGATAGAATAAGGTTTAACCACCTTGCCTTTATTTGCAATTGCAGCAAAAGCTGTGATCATTTCAATCGGCTTTACTTCGGACGTTCCAAGTACTAAGGATGGTACAGCTTTTAATGGAGCTGTTATACCCATTCTTTCAGCTAGCTTTACCACTCTTGATATACCTGCTTTGAATATAACCTGTACAGACACAGTATTTACAGAATTTGCGAGAGCCCCATAAAGGGAATAAGATCCACCATACACTCCATCAGCATTTTTAGGGCTCCAACCTTCATAATCAGAGTATGACCTTAACTCATTATCAAAAAAGTCACATGGGTCTAAACCTGATTCTAGTCCAGCTAAATAGGTGATTGGCTTAAAAAGTGAGCCTGCTTGCTTGGGGATGGATAATTGATCGTATTGAGAATAGCCATAATCCTTACCACCAACATAGCCCATTATTTTACCTGTTTGGGTATGCATCACCATTAGCCCTGTTTGCAATGTAGTTAATTCAAAAATGATAGAATCTATTAAGGAAAAATCACCTGTTACTATTTCGAAACCATTCCATAATTTCTTTTCACTTTTTTTATTATAAATCACTTGAATAGAATCGAAAGGAATCCCATCTATATCCATCTGCTTAGCCAGAGACTGATTTTTGATGAGTTTTTCAATATACTTTTCCTTACCTCCTACAGCATCCCAGTTTGTAGCAAATGATTCTTGAAGCCTTTTCATGTGGCCATCAACTGCTTTTTCAGCAGAAGTTTGAACACTAGAATGTATTGTGGTATAGATCGTTAATCCATCTTCATCGAGGTTCCATGTTTCACCATCATCTTTTGGGTTGTCTTCTGCCCAAGTCTCAAATTCTTTTCTCAAATAATCTTTATAGAATGCAGCAAAAGTAGATTCAACTTTTGGTAATGTGTAGTTTAGTTTGGTTGGAACATCCTTTATTTTATCAAATTCGGCCTCTTCTAGGTAGCCATATTTCACCATTTGGCTCAGGACTACATTTCTACGCCTTAAGCTATTCTGAGGATTGTTTCTTGGGTTATAGTAGGAAGTCGCTTTTAATATCCCAATTAGTGTTGCGGCCTCATCTAAATCAAGTTTTTCTGGCTTTTTATTAAAAAATCTAAGAGATGCTTTTTCTAAGCCAAAAAGCCGTTCACCAAAAGAAACAGTATTTAAATAAAGCAAAAGAATTTCGTCCTTGCTATATACCTTTTCTAAGCGTTTGGCGATAATCATTTCTCTTACCTTATTAATAGGAGCCAACAAGAAAAACCTCTTCTTTCTTCCAAATACATTTTTTGCAAGTTGCTGGGTTATGGTGCTTCCCCCCCCACTACTCTTCTTACTCATAAGGATTGTCTTAAATAACACCCTACCCAAACTACGGTAATCAATCCCTGAATGCTCTAAGAACCTCACGTCTTCTGTTGCTATTAAGGCATTCTTTATATTTTCGTTAATTTGTGAAGAATCTATATTACTCCTGTTTTCTGTATAAAAGTACCCAATTACCTTATTGTTCCCAGAGTAAATAGTGGTTGTTTCTGGATTAGTAATCTGCTTTAATGCTTTAGTACTTGGTATTTTACCCCAAACACCTAAATATATGCTTGTAACCATTATAATTTGAAACAAAACAGCAGCAAGTATTATATAATAAAATGACTTTAATTTATTTTGTTTTACCCATATTAAGCCAGAAGCTATGGTCGCTTTAAATTTCGCTAAGTATTCTGTTGTAGTTTCCTTGATAGTCATATTCTAAATAAAAGATGCAAGATAGTTATCATCAACGAATTATAGATTGAAATATGATATATAAATGTATTATTAATTTAAACTTTTATTGTTTAGTATATGATGCCTTATTCATATCCATAAATAAATATCTAATCTATTGATATAAAGTTATTTACTTATTATAAATATTTATCATATATTTGCGTAGGTTTTAATACAAAATTAATGAAAAAGGTATATTTATTATTATTATCACTGTTAAATGCATGTGTCATTTTCAGTCAGTCATCTCCAAATTATAGAGTTAACCGTATCGTTATCGATGCAGGCCATGGTGGCAATGATCCAGGCACTAATGGTAAACTATATAAAGAAAAGGACATAGCACTTGATATTGCACTACAATTAGGCAAACACATTAATGATAACAACCCTAATGTAGAGATAATATTTACAAGGACATCAGATCAATTCATCCCATTATTTCAGAGAATAGGGATAGCAAATAAGGCAAAAGCTGATTTATTTATTTCCATTCATTGTAACTCATCTTCAAAGAAAGAAGTAAGAGGTACAGAGACTTACGTTATGGGTCTCCACAGAGCGGAAGAAAATCTTGCCGTAGCTCAAAGAGAGAACGAAGTGATCTTATTAGAAAATGATTATGAATCAAACTATGAAGGTTATGATCCCAATAGTCCAGTTGGACATATTGTATTGTCATCTTTCCAAGATGCATATTTATCTCAAAGTCTTGACGTAGCAGCCGTTATTGAAGATCAACTAAAAGGACAAGGATATTCTACTTCTCGAGGTGTTAAGCAAGCAGGATTTGCAGTATTACGAAGAGCAACAATGCCTAGTATTTTGATTGAGACTGGATTCTTAAGCAATGTTGAAGAGGAAAAATATTTAGGCTCAGATAAAGGCAAAGGAGCAATAAGTCATTCTATCTATAGAGCTTTGAGTAAATACCTAAATCCTCAAATAAGCACTACTACCCATAAAGAACCTACGGCTAAAAGTAACCAAACAGTCATAGAAGAGTTAAGACCTAAAGGTTCTAAAACTTTTTATGTACAATTTGCAGCAATGAAGTCTAAAATGGATGCAGACCATACAAAACCTATAGCTAAACTTGGTGATATAAAAGTTATCGAACAAAATGGTTTTTATAAATACCAAATTGCTAATATTAATACATTAGCCCGAGCTAAAAAAGTAAAAGAAGATCTTAAAGATTTAGGATATGAAGGCAGCTTTATTGTGGCTTATGAATGATATTATCACAGATATCTCTGTATTTAATAATTTGACCTTCTAAAACTCAGCACTTCCTGGATACCTTGGAAATGGTATTACGTCTCTAATATTACTCATGCCGGTTACGAATAATACCAGCCTTTCAAAGCCTAATCCAAAGCCTGCATGTGGGCAAGTACCATACTTACGGGTATCAAGAAACCAATCCATTTCATCTTTAGGAATATGCATTTCATCCATTCTCTTTTCTAGTTTATCCAACCTTTCTTCTCTTTGAGAACCGCCAACTATCTCACCGATGCCAGGGAATAAAATATCCATTGCTGCCACAGTCTTATTATCCTCATTCATCCTCATATAGAATGCTTTGATGTCTTTTGGATAGTCAATTAAGATCACAGGTTTGTTAAAGTGTTTTTCAACTAGATATCTTTCGTGTTCACTTTGTAGATCTACTCCCCAATCAGTTATTGGAAATTGGAATTGCCCTTTTTTGTTTGGTTTACAATTCTTTAGTATTTCGATTGCTTCCGTATACGTAACTCTTTCGAAGGCATTGTCTAAGACAAAGCTTAGTTTCTCAATTAGAGGTAATGGTGATCTGTCTTTTTCTGGCTTAGATTTTTCTTCGTCAGTTAACCGGGATTGTAAGAAGTCAAGATCATCTCCACATTTATCAAGGACGCTTTTAATAACAAACTTTAGCATATCCTCAGCCAAATCCATATTGTCCACAATATCTGCAAAAGCAACTTCTGGTTCAATCATCCAAAACTCAGCTAAATGTCTTGATGTGTTAGAGTTTTCAGCTCTAAATGTTGGTCCAAATGTATAAACTTCGCTCAAGGCTAGTGCTGCCAATTCTGCTTCCAATTGACCGGATACAGTTAGGTTGGTTTCTTTGCCAAAAAAGTCTTTTTTAGTATCAATCTCACCTATTTCTGTTTTAGGGATGTTGTCAAGGTCAAGGGTAGTTACTCTAAACATTTCGCCTGCACCTTCTGCATCACTCCCTGTAACAATAGGAGAGTGAATATAAACGAATCCACGATTGTTAAAAAACTCATGGATTGCAAAAGCTACCTGATGTCTGATTCTAAATATGGCACTAAAGGTATTTGTTCTAAATCTTAAGTGGGCAATCTCTCTTAAGAACTCAAGGCTATGTTTCTTTGGTTGTAATGGGTACTTTTCTGGATCAGAATCTCCAAGAACTTCGATGGTATTGGCAACCAACTCTATCGTCTGACCTCTACCTTGTGACTCAATCACCATACCTTTGGCAGATATAGACGAACCAGTCGTGATTCTTTTAAGGAGAGCTGGATCAGTGTTTTCATAATCAACAACTACTTGTAGCGTCTTTATCGTTGATCCATCATTTATAGCAGCAAATTGATTGTTTCTAAAAGTACGGACCCATCCCATTACTATTACCTCCTTCCCAATGTAATTTCCATCTATTAATGCCTTAATCTTTATCCGCTTCTCCATATAATATTTTAAATTAATGCTTTTGAGGTGCAAAAATAGTGAATAAGATTATTGTAAGCCTACAAAGTGAAGATTTATTTGGTAGAATGTTGTGGTAGGTATAGGTATATCCCAAAATACTGATTAATCACTCACCTCCTTTCTCAATGGGTAAGGTCTCAGTAGAAATGACTTCTGCGTTACTCTGGCGTTTTTCCAATACTTTTAGTCTAGCTTCTTGATAGACCTTAACTCTTACGGCTATTTCTTGGTTTTTGTGATTAAGGTGTCGGTGGTATGATCGCAGCATAAAATTTACCATATCGTCAGGATGAAACAAGCCATAATCTCTTAGGACCTTGACTATTCTAGAACCTTCATCAAAATTCCAATTGACTCGCATCCAGTTTCCTAAGCCAAAATGTAGCTTTTTTGCTACCAATTCTTCCGGAGCATTCATAAAGCTTCTTTGGGCTTCTACAGTTGACAATTCTGACAATTCTTTAAATGCATCATCTAAGTCTATAGGTATGTAAACTCCATTCAATCGAGACTTCTTTATGTTAACTTGATATATAGAATCTTGTTTTCGTTGGATCTCTTTGTAGTCTTGAGCCATCATACTAAATGAACCTATTATAAGAAATGCAAGTAGAAGGTATTTATTCATTGTGGACTTATCTTTTTAGAATTAATTATTCTTTGAAGTTAAAACGAAAAGAGAGTTAAAAAAGGTTCGTATTATTGTGTATTAATTATAAATTAACTTTGGCATTGATCAACTTGAAAAACATTGGGCTATTAGAATTAATCATCGGCCAAGCGATACTATACAGCCTTTTGTGGGTAGTAAGCGAATATACAGCCTCATTGATTACCTTTATTTTTGTACCATTATTTACTGCAATATTGATCGTAGCACTCATAAGTGAGCTTATTGAGAAGTCTAAAGTCCCTAGAAAATATTTCTATTTTATGCTGTCATCTATCATTGTACCGCTGGTAATCGCAGGGATTATGAAGATGATATTTGGGGTAATCCTTTGGGAGTGATAAGGATCAATCTTTTTTAGTGATTGCAACCTTATTCATTGACGAAAAAAGGAGCCTTAATCAAAGCTCCTTTTAATATATTTTAAAGAATTATGTGAGGATAAGATTAAAATCCCATTCCACTCATTCCACCCATTTGCTTGGTGAATTCTTCCATTGTCATTTTAGTAAAGCCGTCAGTTTTAAGTTCTAACTTAGACATATCCACTTCGTCTTTGATTTCTTTAGTAGTCATAGTCAAAGTCATTTGTGGGTTCTTGACAGTGAACTCTAATGGGTAGCCATTAAGCTTTAAAGCTTCCATACCTTGCATAAGGTTAGCTTTAGTTTTGATAGCTTCTGTGATATAACCTGTTATCATCATACCTTCTTGGTTAGGAAGTTCGATAGACACTTTATATGCGTCATAACCCAATATGGTTTTCTTGTCATTTTTGTCATATGTAACTTTAGCATTTTTAGCTACCTCTGCTTGTTCAGACCCTCTTGCTTCATCTAATGTAGATGCAACCCAAAATTTTTGACCCATAGCATCCATTAGCATGTCAAAGCCTTTTTTGTCTTCGTCCACATACGTTTTCATAGTTACCATTCCTCCCATCATATTCATGTTAGTCACGTATCTATCTCCTTTGAAATGTACCTCAGTTTGAGATCCTTTCATCATTTGTAGCATCATTGCCATTTGTTCATCATCAGAGGTTACATCTGTAATCTCCATTTTGATGAATCCTTGTTCGAGTGTTTTTTGAGCATTTGTATTGATTGATAGTACAATAAGTGCTGCAATTGAAAGAAATATCTTTTTCATTTAGTTTTATTAATTGTTAAATAAGTGTTTTAAATATGGTATTCGATTTCTTGACGTAATTAAAAATACAAAAGTAACAAAATAGAATGTTAAAGAAATCAAAAAATGTTAGAAACCTAATTAATTACCTTAAATTGGTACCAATTAGGTTTAAAAACTCTGTTCTAGTTTCTACATTTTTAAATTCTCCTTTGAAAGCTGAAGTCGTTGTCGCTGAATTCTGCTTTTGTACACCTCTCATCATCATACACATGTGAACTGCTTCGATGACTACTGCGACACCATGAGGTTTTAAAGCACTCCAGAGAGCATTTACAATCTCGTCAGTTAGTCGTTCTTGTACTTGTAGTCTTCTAGAAAAAGCATCTACAATTCTTGGAATTTTGCTAAGCCCCACTACATACCCATTAGGGATGTAAGCGATGTGAGCTTTGCCAAAAAACGGTAACATATGGTGCTCACACATGCTGTATAGTTCAATGTCTTTTACAATTACCATATTGTGGTAATCTTCCTTAAAAAGAGCACTTCTAAGTATTTCTGTAGGATCAAGGTCATAACCATGTGTAAGGAATTGCATTGCTTTCGCAGCTCTTTCTGGTGTCTTGATTAGACCTTCACGATTAGGGTCTTCTCCCAGTTTACTAATTAAAGATGTATATCCAATTTTTAAGGCTTCAGTAGTTTCCTCTGAGTAATGTTCTTCTTTGGTATAGTTATTCGCCATAATATTCTGCGTATATTGTTTCTGTTTCTTCTAATTTAATACAATGCAGAACACAGTTGATTAACATTGGTTCAATCTGTTGCCAAATTAATATACATAGATTTTCTGTTGTAGGTTGAATTCCCTCTTTGATAAAATCTACGTCTAAATTTAGATTGCTGTGATCGAGCTTGTCAACTACAGATGATTTAATGGCTTTGGAAAGCTTTTTAGCATCCATCACAAAACCAGTTAATGGGTCTGGATTTCCTTTGACAGTAACATGAAGCCTATAGTTGTGCCCATGCCAGTTTTTATTAGCACATTTGCCAAACACTTCAATATTCTTTTCTTCGCTCCAAGATTGTACCCACAATTTGTGAGCTGAATTAAACCTTTCTATCCTTGTTAGATAAACTAAAGCCATATACTTATTTTAATAATTATGGGCAAAAGTAATTATTTGTGTGCAGTTACTAGAGGTTTGGGGAGATATAAATGCTAAACTATATAAAAAATGAGCAATAAATTTTAGCATAAATGATTTAATTAGTATACCTAAATTATATTGGGGCTAACAAATGAGAAGACCCACATTTTCTTTTTTGCTCCTCAAGGGTTAGATAAATAAGTAGAAAATTTAAAGGATTGATATGAACTTAAGCACAAAATTGAGGATTGATTCTTAATATATTTGATATCTGTTTGTCAGATTTATTTGATTTGAATTATTTATGATGATTGAAATTATTACTTTAGCTTTTTTTACTGAAAAAACAACCATGAGATACATCCAATTAATAGCAATCTTGACCTTATTCTACTCTTGTAAACCAGCTGAAGATATGAAATTTGATATTATACCAGTCACTTCGCCTGACTCGAGAAAAGATACAATATCTGATAATTACTTTGGTGAGATAATCAGCGATCCCTACAGGTGGTTGGAAGATGATAAATCTGAGGAGACAGCAGATTGGGTAACTAGACAAAATAAATCGACATTTGACTATTTAGATAAAATTCCTTTTAGAAGTGCTTTAAAAGATAGGCTTTCTAAGCTATGGGATTATGAAAAGTACTCCTCCCCATTTAAAGAAGGCGGCAAATACTATTATTTTAAAAATGATGGTCTTCAAAATCAGAGTGTATTATATGCTACAGATGACCCCAAAAGTGAAGGAGATGTTGTACTTGACCCTAACAAACTGTCAGAAGATGGCACAACGGCACTAGCAGGAATGAAAGTTTCAAAAGATGGAAAATACTTGGCATATTTGGTTTCGGAAGGTGGATCTGATTGGAGTACCGCATACGTAATGGATTTAGCAACGAATGAATTGTTGAAAGATAAATTGGAGTGGATCAAGTTTTCAGGAGTATCTTGGGGACCAGATGGATTTTATTATTCTAGGTACCCTTCGACTAAGGAAGGTAGTGAGCTTTCAAATAAAAATGAATATCATTCTCTATTTTTCCATAAACTGGGAGATGACCAAGCAGCCGATAAGCTTATATATAAAGATGATAAAAACGCCCAAAGAAATGTTTATGCAGGCATGAGCGATGATCAAAGGTTTTTATTGTTGAGTGTGTCAGAATCTACCAGTGGTAATGGCGTTAAATTCATTGACATGAGCAAAGACCCAAATAAGATTATAACTTTAGTGGATGCATTTACCAGTGACTATAACTTTGTTGACAACGATGGTTCGATTCTTTATTTTATTACAAATAATGAAGCTCCGAACTTAAAGTTAATTGCTATTGATACGGATAATATTGGAAAAGAAAACTGGAAGACTGTCATCGCTGAATCGAGTGATCCATTAGAAGGAATTTCAATAGTTGGGGATAAGATGTTTGCAAATTACTTGCATAATGCTAGCTCGTTGATTAAGGTTCACGACATGAAAGGAGCTTATCTTAGTGACTTGGAACTACCAGGAATTGGCTCAGCAAGTGGTATTAGTGGTAAGAAAGGAGAACCAGAGTCTTTTTATAGTTTTACTTCTTTTACTTTTCCAACTACCATATATTCTCTAAATACAGAGACGATGAAGTCAGAGGTTTTTAGAAGTCCAACAGTTGATTTTGATCCTTCAAAATATGAAACTCACCAAGAATGGTATACGAGTAAAGATGGGACAAAAGTGCCAATGTTTATCACTCATAAAAAAGGACTTGTCAAAGATGGTTCTAACTTAACATTACTCTATGGATATGGAGGGTTTGATATTTCATTGTCTCCTTCATTTAGCATATCGAGATTACCAATGTTGGAATCAGGAGGAATCTATGTTGTAGCAAACATTAGAGGAGGAGGCGAATTTGGTAAAGAATGGCATGACTCAGGAACAAAAGAAAGAAAGCAGAATGTATTTGATGATTTTATAGGAGCAGCTGAATATCTTATCACAGAAAAGTACACTTCTTCAGAAAAACTTGCAATCCAAGGTGGATCAAATGGTGGGTTATTAGTAGGAGCTTGTATCACACAAAGACCAGATTTATTTGCGGTCGCATTACCTGCAGTTGGAGTTCTAGACATGTTGCGTTACCACAATTTTACCATTGGATGGGCATGGGCTGGTGACTATGGACGAAGTGATGATCCAGAGGCGTACAAATATCTAAAAGTTTATTCTCCTTTACACAATGTAAAAGAGGCAGCCTACCCTGCTACTATGATTACTACAGCGGATCACGATGATAGAGTTGTGCCTGCACATAGTTTTAAATTTGCGGCGGAACTACAGGATAAACACAATGGAGAAAATCCCGTTTTGATTAGAGTGGGTGTGAATGCAGGGCATGGAGCAGGGAAATCGACTGAAATGCAAATCGAAGAAGCAGCAGATATATTGAGTTTTATGTTTTATAATACAAAAACAGTGTATAAATCTTAGGTAAATGGATAGTATGGAGTTTAAAATATTCATATCATATTTAAAGTAAATAAGCATATCAACATTAATAATTATAACATTACAAATGAAAAATCTAACTAAAATTCTATTATTACTAATCATTCCAATTTTCCTGTCAGCACAGCAAGAAGAGCCAAATCCGTTTGATTTTGGGAAAATGTGGACATTTGAAAATCCACCAACAGCATGGTTTAAAAAAGCATATGACTTTGATGCAGATCAGGCTTGGTTTGATGCAGTAAGAAAGTCTTCCCTAAAATTTGCTACATGGTGTAGTGCATCATTTGTTTCTCCAGATGGATTGATAATGACCAATCACCACTGTTCAAGAGATGTAGTCGGAGAGTTACAACAAGAAGGTGAAAATTTTGATAAGCAGGGATTCTATGCAAAGAACTTATCCGATGAAAGAAAAGCTGAAGGCCTATTTGTGGAACAACTAATCAAAACTGCAGACATCACTGATGCCATGCTAAAAGCAAAAAATGGAGCTGCAGAAGGTGTTGATCCAGAGGCTGAAATCACAGGGATGTTTTCTGACATGCCAGGTTGGGAAGGCCTTAGACTTCAAGTTGTATCTTATTATAGTGGAGGTAAATACTCTTTATATGGATATAAAAGGTTTGATGATATCAGATTGGTTTGGATTCCTGAAGTAGATTTAGGTTTTTTTGGTGGTGATCCAGATAATTTCACCTATCCAAGATATAATCTAGATTGTACATTCTGGAGGGCTTATGATGAGAATGGCTTACCAATGAACACATCGGCAAATTACCTAAAATTCAATACTAAAGGAGCTGTAGAGGGTGAGCCTGTTTTCGTAGTAGGTAATCCGGGTAACACAGAAAGATATAGAACGGTTGCACAACTAGAGTATGATAGAGATTATAGATATCCTATCACTTATGATTTTCTAAAAAATAGAAATGACTTGATGATGGTTGAATATAATGAGATGCTAAAAGACCCAACAAAGGAATTTGAAGCTCAAGCCTTATTGAACAAAATAGCAAACGTAGCCAATGGTATGAAGGCCTATGGCGGGATCGTAAAAGGATTAAATGATCCAGAATTATTTGGGAGAAAAGTAGCAATGGAAAACTATATTAAGTCGAAGTCTCCAGGTGTTAAATACTGGGATGAGTTAAAGACTGAATATGAGAAGTTAAATCCCCATGGTTGGGCAGTCACTAGCTTATCTCCAAGCGGATTGCGAGGGTCAATTTATCGAATGATGTTTTTGTTAAATAGTTATGAAAATAGTGTTAAAGAAGGAGGAACAGAAGAAGACTTGGCAAAAATGAAAGAACAAATAGTTGGTATGGCGTCGTCACTAAATGATCCTAAAGAACAGCTATACTTCAAAGTGTTTCTTCAAGAAGTTCAAAATGTGATCCCTAAAAGTGACAAAACACTATCAAAAGTATTAAATGGCAAATCTATTGATGATTATGTAGCTTATGTACTTAAAGAGACAAAGTTTAATAATGAGAAGAAAGCTGAAAAGTGTTTGTCTAAAACGAATAAACTTGAGAAGCAAGATGATCCAATGCAGGAAGCAGCTCGGATATTCGGACAACGATATATAGAGGCTTCTTCAGTCTTTAGAGTAAGCACTGAAAAAAGAAAAGACTTAGAAGCCAAAATAGCAAATCAAGCATTTAAAGTTTATGGTACTTCTCTCCCACCCGATGCAACATTTACTTTGAGGATTTCTGATGGAGTTGTAAAAGGTTATGATTACAATGGTACAACTGCACCAGTCTATACTACGTTTTTTGGATTATACGACAGATGTTATGCTAATGGCAATGTATTTCCTTGGCACCTTCCAGAAAGATGGATGAATCCACCAATGGAATTGTTGAAATCTAAGATGAATACCATATCTACCAATGACATAATTGGAGGAAACTCTGGAAGTCCACTAATCAATAAAAATAGAGAGGCGGTAGGCTTAATTTTCGACGGAAATATAGAGTCATTACCAGGTAACTTCATATTTGACGAAGAAGCAAATAGAACAGTCAGTGTACATGCTGCTGGAATCTACAATGCTTTAAAATATATTTACAAAGCTGATCGAATAATTTCAGAATTAGATGGCGAATAATATTTAAAAATCTAGAAGAGTACTGATATTTATTAGTACTCTTCTTATTTGATATGATAGAAACATTAAAGGCATTTATTAGGAGCATTCTAGTAAAACTACCTGTACGGGTGACGACCAATACATGGTATGATCACTGTACGCATAAAATAATATCCAAGCACTTACAAAGTAACAGCAACTGTATAGATATAGGCTGCCACAAAGGTGAAGTTCTAGATTTAATGATTGCGGCAAGTCCAAATGGATTACATTACGGTTTTGAGCCCATACCCATGCTTTTTGATCAGCTAATTGAGAAATACAAATCACCGAGAATTAAGATTTTACAACTTGCCTTAGCGGCTGACGAAGGTACTACCTCATTTAATTATGTAAAAAGTAATCCAGCCTATAGTGGATTAATAAAGCGGTCTTACGATCATGAAGATGTGGTAGATGAAACAATTCAAGTCGAAACAAAAATATTAGACAATTGCATACCATCTAAACTAAAAATCGATTTAATAAAAATTGACGTTGAAGGCGGTGAATTTGGGGTCTTTAAGGGTAGTCACAGAATTCTAACAAATGATAAACCATTAGTAATATTCGAACACGGAATTGGCGCATCAGATCATTATGGGACCACACCAGCTGATATATTCGATCTTCTAAATGGATATCAGTATCGTATTTATATTTTAGAAGATTACCTACAACAATCATCCAGTTTATCTAAATCTGACTTTGAAAAACAATTTTATCAAAAACTAAATTGCTATTTTGTGGCTGCTCATCGGAGACAATGAACAAAAACTAAAACTAACTAACAACATTAACATTTAAAAATGAAAAGTGTCAAAATACTATTTACTATATTATTAGGACTGGCTTTATTCCCATCAGATACTCATGCACAGATATTCAAATGGAAAAAGAAATCTTCTCCAAAAGAAGCTCCAGCTAAGAAAAAAGACGATAAGCTCAAACCATATAAAGATATCATTACCGAAGATGCAATTACGTTTGACGGGTTGATAAAAGTTCACACCGTTGAGGACAAAAGCTATTTTGAAATACACGATAGCCTATTAGAGAAGGAGATATTGGTAGTATCTAGAATTGCTGGATTTGTAAAAAACTTAAACTTTGGTGGTGCTGGTACTAAATCTAGGCCTCAGCAAGTAATTAGGTGGCAAAAGAAAGGAGATATGATCATCCTGAGATCAGTCTCCTATAGTAGTGTAGCATCTATGGAGGATCCAATTTATACCTCTGTAAAGAATAATAATTTTGAGCCAGTGGTCATGACGTTTGATGTCAAAACGTATAGTGCTGATTCTACCTCATTTGTCATAGATGTTGATCAATTGTTTACAACTGATGTAGACTTGATTGGAGCTATGTACCCAAGGGAAAGAAAAGGTTTTGGGATAAGAGGTGTAGATAAAGGTCGGAGTTTTATTACTCAGATGAAGTCTTTTCCTAAAAACACAGAGGTCAAACATATCCTTACTTATACAGGAAGTAGCCTTCCTGATAATCAATTGACAGGTGCTCTCTCGGTAGAAATGAATCAATCATTTATCCTCTTGCCCGAAAAACTGATGACCCCTCGTTTGGCTGACAATAGAGTTGGATACTTCTCATTAAAGCGGACAAATTATAGCTTGGATGAACAAAAAGCTGCCAGTGAAACATTTATCACAAAATGGGATTTACAACCAAAACCAGAAGACAGAAAAGCATACTTTAGAGGTGAGTTAGTGGAGCCTTCAAAGCCCATTATATATTATATAGATCCTGCCACCCCTGATAAATGGCGACCATATTTGAAACAAGGTATTAATGATTGGAATGTCGCATTTGAAGCAGCAGGTTTTAAAAATGCAATAACAGCTAAAGACCCACCATCAAAAGAAGAAGATCCTGATTGGAGCCCTGAAGACGTTAGATATTCTGTCATTAGATATGTTAGTACAGAGATCCAAAATGCTATGGGGCCACATGTACACGACCCTCGTACTGGGGAGATACTAGAAAGTGATATTATTTGGTACCATAACGTTATGAATTTATTGAGAAACTGGTTTTTTGTGCAGACTGCGGCAATCAATCCAGATGCTAGAAGCCCTAAATTTAAGGATGAAGTAATGGGTAGGTTGATTCGATTTGTATGTGCTCATGAAGTAGGCCATACTCTAGGAATGCCTCACAATATGGGATCAAGTGTTGCTTATCCAGTAGATTCGTTAAGATCACCATCTTTTACTAAAAGAATGGGGACTGCTCCGTCTATCATGGACTATGCGAGGTTTAATTATGTAGCACAACCTGGTGATGGAGAGGTTGGTTTGATGCCAAACATTGGGCCTTATGACAAATGGGCGATTGATTTTGGGTATAGACTTTATGAGAATGTTACTAAACCTACTGATGAAAGGAACATCATAAATGCTAAGATTAAAGAAAAATCAGGTGATCCAATTTACAGGTTTGGAAGACAAAGAGGATTGCCATTAGATCCTTCTTCTCAAACAGAAGACTTGGGAGACAACTCTATGGAAGCAAGCAAACTTGGTATTGCCAACTTAAAAAAGATTGTTCCCAATTTAGTAGAATGGACAAGTGAAGAGACTAAGGATTATTCAAATTTGGAGGAATTATATGGTCAAATATTTGGTCAGTTTAATAGATATATGGGTCATGTCTCAGCTAATGTAGGTGGAGTGTATGAATATTTCAAGACAGCTGATCAAGACGAACCAGTTTATATACATACAGAAGCAGCAAAACAAAGGGACGCCATTCGGTTTCTAAATGAAGAATTATTTACCACTCCTGTTTGGTTGATTGATGAAGATATATTAAGGAGGATAGAGGAAAAAGGAGTAACAGAAAGAATAAGAGGGTTGCAAGACAGAACCTTGTCTCTATTATTTAATCAAGAGAGATTAACTAGAATAGCTGAAAACAGTAATTTGCATAAAGAAAATTATTCATTGACTAAGATGATGGATGACTTGGTCAATGGCATCTTTTCAGAATTAAAGTCAGGGAAGTCAATTGACCTTTACAGAAGGAATTTGCAACGAACATTTGTAGAAGGATTAGAAAGATTGACACAAAGTGAACGGAATGAATATGAACATTCAGATATTCCTGCGATCGCTAGAGGTGTTCTAAAATCAATAAAAAACCAAATAGCCAACACAAAGAGTTCTGACACAATGAGCGAATATCATTTAGATGATTTGACTGCAAGAATTGATAAGATACTAGACCCCAAATAGGGACATTATTAGATTAATTATTATTTTAGAATAAATAAGCACAACATCAAACAATGGATATAGATTTTAATAAAAATGAAGATTTGATGGGTCAAATGATCGCCCAAGTAAATTATAGATTAGAAGAGATTAATCTGGGAGGCGGTCAGAAAAACATAGACAAACAACATGCAAAAGGCAAGTTAACTGCAAGAGAAAGAGTCAGCCGTTTAATTGATGAAGGGACTGAATTCTTTGAGATTGGAGCTTTTGCAGCATATGAAATGTATGCTGAGGAAGGGGGATGTCCTGCAGCTGGAGTGGTCGAAGGATTGGGATTTGTATCAGGTAAGTTATGCATGATTGTTGCCAATGACGCAACAGTAAAAGCTGGAGCTTGGTTTCCTATGACGGGGAAGAAAAATCTAAGAGCTCAGGAGATTGCTATGGAAAACAGGATTCCAATCATTTATTTAGTAGATAGTGCTGGAGTTTATTTACCTCTGCAAGACGAGATATTCCCAGACAAAGAGCATTTTGGCCGGATATTTAGAAACAATGCTCGAATGAGTAGCATGGGAGTGCCTCAAATTGCCGCAGTAATGGGGAGTTGTGTAGCAGGTGGAGCATATTTACCAATCATGTCTGATGAAGCCTTGATAGTTGAAGGCACTGGGTCTATCTTTTTAGCAGGTCCTTATCTTGTTAAAGCTGCCATTGGAGAAGATGTAGATTCAGACACATTGGGAGGAGCCGATACCCATTGTGATATAAGTGGGGTGACAGATTATAAAATGCCTGATGATGTTACTTGTCTTGATAAAATAAGAGATATTGTAGGCAAAATAGGTAAATTTGAAACAGAACATTTTGATAGAACAGATTCTAAAAAACCAGCGAGATCAACTAAAGACATTATAGGTTTGTATCCAATGGAAGGCAACAAGCCTTATGATGTCAGAGACATATTAAGTTGCATTATAGATGAAGGAAGCCTTTCGGAATATAAAGAAGACTATGGTAAAACCATCTTGTGTGCCAATGTAAGGATTGATGGATGGTCTGTAGGCATTGTAGCTAATCAAAGGTTAATATCTAAGAATGGCAAAGGTGAAATGCAATTTGGCGGCGTAATTTATAGTGAATCAGCTGATAAAGCTGCCAGATTTATTATGAATTGTAACCAAAAGAAGATCCCATTGGTTTTCTTACAAGATGTTACAGGTTTTATGGTTGGTAAAAGATCAGAACATGGAGGTATTATCAAAGACGGAGCAAAAATGGTTAATGCTGTTGCAAACTCTACAGTACCGAAATTTACAGTGATATTGGGAAATTCATATGGTGCTGGTAACTATGCTATGTGCGGCAAGGCGTACGACCCAAGACTGATTGTATCGTGGCCTACTGGAAAGATTGCCGTGATGGGAGGATCTCAGGCTGCTAAAGTATTGACTCAAATACAAGTATCCTCTATGAAAAAGAAAGGTAAAGTTTTTTCTGATGAAGACGAGTTGGCTCTGGTAGAAGAAATACAACAAAAATATGAAAACCAAACCACAGCTTACTATGCAGCATCACGATTGTGGGTGGATGCGATTATAGATCCTCGTAAAACAAGAGAGTTTATCTCATTGGGGATAGAAATGGCTAAAAATGCCCCCGTAGAAAAATTTAATGCAGGCGTTTTACAGACATAAGTCTAGACAAAATGCTAGAAAAATTTCATAAAGTATAAATATAAAGTTAATAAGGTCTTAACGTTTACTAAGTTTGCTTGTTTTATTAAAGCGATTATCGTATTTTTGGGCAAAATAAAATTAAAACTAATGAGAAAAGTACTATTTATTATATTAGCAGTTTTTGTGTTTGTCAATGCTCAAGCTCAAGAGAAGACCACTAAGGTTTCTAAATCAGAAGCAAAAGAATTAATGAATTCTCTTACAGCTGATGAAAAGGCTAAATTACTAAGCCAACTGTTAATAGATGATGAAAAATTAGTGAACAAAACATTAAAGAAAGCACTAAAGAATGCAAATAAAAACCATATCGATGCATTCATGAAAAGAAAAGACATGGTTTTTACTCCAGTAGATAGAGGCAGTAAAGCTGAAACTATAAAAGATAAAGCAGATAAGGCTAAAGAGGTTGAAAAGGCTAAAATGAAAGTTGAAGAGCAAAGAATAATTACCCCTGAGAAGACTCAAGTAATTGAAGTAACTGGCCATGAAGGCCATGATCATGGTCATGGTGAAGAAGTGATTCTTGAACAAAAAGCAAATACACCTGCTGCATCTTATGTAATTAAAGACAAAAATGCTCCTGCACCTACATCAATTAAGTTTGAAGATGAATCATTTGATTTTGGTACAATCAAAGATGGGGAGTCAGTTACACATACTTATAAGTTCACTAATACCGGCTCTACTCCTTATGTAATTGCAAATGCGAAAGGCTCATGTGGTTGTACTGTGCCAAAATGGTCAAAAGAGCCTATTGCTCCTGGTGCAACAAGTGAGATTGTTGTTACATTTAATTCTAGAGGTAAAGGAAAAGTTGGCGGACAGAATCAAAGTAAGAGAGTAACACTTACTGGAAATACTGATCCATCTAACACTTATCTTACTATCAAAGGTATCGTGACTAAAGACAAGTAATTATTTAAAAAATCTGAGTGGTATTATTTAATCACTTCATTATAAAATATTAAAGAGGTACATATTATATGTACCTCTTTTTTTAATCCGCTTTATAGCATGGCAAACATGGTCCCTTTAATTAACCGGAACTTATTTTTTGATAATCCTGAAATAGCTGGAGGTAAGATAAGTCATAATGGTTTATTTATATCTTTCCTTAAAGAATACAATGGTATTATGAACATTTGGTTGAAAACAATTGACCAACTTTTCGAACAGGCCATACCGCTAACAGCAAGTAAGTCCCCTATCCTATCCTATTTTTGGTCATTCGACTCATCAAAAATTCTTTTTATTAATGATACTGATGGCGATGAGAATTATAATATATTTAGGATCAATGTCGAGCCATCTATGGATCAATTGCCAGTTAATGTAAACATCACACCACTAAAAGAAGTAACAGCTCAAATATACATGGTCAGTGAACAAAACCCTGATATCATCATGGTAGGTCTTAATAATAGAGATAAAGCATGGCATGACTTATATCAGTTAAATATATCTACAGGGGGATTGACATTAATCAAAGAGAATAATGATCGTCTTGGAGGATGGGAATTTGATTGGGACGAAAAACCTCGAATCGCCTACAGGACGGATGAAAATGGGCACAGTGAAATACTAAGATTGAATGATGACCAAACATTTAGCTTAATATATAAAACCAACCTAAAAGAAATAGCCAGTATTGTAGGATGGACCGAAGATAATAGTAAATGTTATTTGATTACGAATAAAGGTGAACAAGATTTAGTATCTCTCAACCTCTTCGATATTCAATCTGAAACACTCGAATTTATCGAAGCTGATCCAGAAAAGAAATCAGATATTGCAGATGTCTATTTTCATCGAAAATCAAAAAGCCTCATATATACCTCTTACACTTACGATAAGACTACTCGATATTGGAAAAACGAATCTTGGAAGAGTGATTTTGCAGTCTTAGAAGAGCACATCGGAGAGAAAGAATACGAAATAATAAGTAAAGATAGAGATGCTCAAAGGTTATTAATTGGTACAACAGCAGATACTAGTGTTTCAGAGGTTTATCTATTTAACAGGAGTGATAAGTCAATTAGCTTTCAATATACTACTAGACCAGCACTAAAGGAATTAGAACAGTATCTCTGCAAGATGCAATCTGTGTCATATCCAAGTAGTGATGAGATGGTAATACCTGGATATCTAACATTACCACAAAAAGCTATTAAACCTTATCCATTGATGGTATTGGTACATGGTGGACCTAAAGGACCGCGAGACTATTGGGGGTATAATGGGTTAGTGCAGTTTTTAGCAAATAGAGGTTACGCTGTTTTGCAACCTAATTTCAGGGCTAGTGGTGGCTTTGGTAAACACTTCTTGAATGCTGGCGATAAAGAATGGGGAAAGAAAATGCAAGATGATATCACTTGGGGAGTAAAATATCTGATTGAAAATGAGCCTATTGATCCCGACAGAATAGGAATAATGGGTGGTAGTTATGGAGGATATGCTACGCTGGCAGGTTTAGCTTTTACTCCTGAGTTGTATGCCTGTGGAGTAGATATCGTTGGCCCCTCAAATCTTTTTACATTATTAGAATCTATTCCTCCGTATTGGGAAGCAGGACGTAAATGGTTGTATGAGATGGTGGGTGATCCAGATACTGAGGAAGGTCAAAAACTCTTGAAAGAAGCGAGTCCTTTATTTAGTGCTGATCAAATCGTCAAGCCATTGATGATTATACAAGGAGCTAATGATCCTAGGGTAAAACAAGCAGAATCAGATCAAATTGTAGAAGCTATGACAGCTAAAGGAAAGCCAGTTATGTATCTTTGTGCAAAAGATGAAGGCCATGGCTTTAGAAAGCCTTTAAATCAATTAGCAATGTATGCGGCAGTAGAAAAGTTTCTAGCTGAACATCTTAAAGGTAGAATGCAAATTGAAACAGAAAAAGAAGTTTACGAAACACTTCAAAACTTAATTGTCAAGTAAAATAAAAATGAATAAACATACATTTACTATAAAAGAAGGTGCAGAATTTGTTGAATTAAAAAACCTTTTAAAGATACTAAACCTTGTTAATTCTGGAGGAGAAGCAAAGGTCATTATCCAAAATGGAGAAGTAACTCTTAATGGTCAAGTTGAGACCAGAAGAGGTAAAAAACTTTACGATGGAGATGTGATACGTTTAGGTGAGGATGAAGTGGTGATTGAGAAAGGTTAGGGTTATCATTTCTAGAATAATATAAATATTATATATAATTAACTTTCTTAACTCTTTATAATTTTAAAACGCTTCGATTGGCCATTTGAGGTTACAATTTCAAGTATATATAGCCCAGAAAATTCGATATCAAAGGGTAAGGTGATTGTATATTGACTATCAACTCTTTGACTAAATACTCTTCTACCATTTAACGAATAGATATTAATAGTGGTAATTTGATAAGTTTCATCACATTGAATCTTAATTTCAGTACTTACTGGATTGGTAATTTTTATATTTCCAGCGTTTATTTCGTCTTCTATACTTAATACTAAATCTCTGCAATCCCCATTGGTAATGAATGTCTCTAACAATTCACCATATTCAATAGTAAGTATGTTATATTCAGGTGGAGCTGTTGCATCACCTGAAATGAAGCCTATAGCATACCCATTTTCTACAGAAAGTTCTGACGTATAGAAATAGGGATCAGGCCTACGATAATCATCAATTACATCCCAAGAATTTTCTATTGCTGTAATTTTTGGTAGAATAATGACAACAGTATCATTTACCTCACCAATAGTTGAGGACTCCATCGAATAGTACCCATTGCAATCAAAATCTGTCCCATCCCAAATCCTAATGATGTTTCTTGACTCTTGACCTCTAAGAATGTCAATAATCTCTAAGTCCAAGCCATCAATATCGATTGAGATAATTTTACCAGATAAAATCAGATCATCTGGATGGTATTGAAGCGTTTTACAAAAAGTCTCTGGAATGAAAGAACATGCATATCCAATAATGGGAGTTAGGAATATGAAGGATATCAACAATTTTAACTTTTTCATAGTTTGTAATTTTTTCACTTAAAGATAGGAAATATGGTTGGCTTTGGTATTATTTAGTTTAAAATTAAATTTTAACGTCATTTAAATATTTTATTCTGTTTTAAGAATATGAATAAGTCGAGGCTTTTTTATGGTTAATAAG